>JAZOSC010000151.1:0-18497 GCA_045656925.1 Eubacteriales bacterium
ATGCGCCAGAAGGGTTTTGCACAGTTTCCACAGGGTTTTCCACAGGCTGACCGTCTTTTTCCACGCGGAAACACCTCTTTCCGTTTTTGGAAATTTCGGACGATTGAAGGGCCTATTCTTTCCACCGAGCGTGAAAATTTGCCCCAATTTCTGAAAATTCTTCCCACTCTGCGCTTTTTCTTACTTTTCTGCAAGCCATGGCAGGCAACATGTTTTTATTCTTTTTCAAAAAGCACCCACTCTTATCGGGATTTCCGTCTTTTTTTCACAAACGGCCCGACGGAAAGGCCACCGTAATTTTTTCACCGCCCCGCCCCGCTTCTCTGTCATCACACAAAAAAAGCCCCCGCAAATCACGGCACCGCCTTCAAGCGACGCCTTTTGAGGGGGCTTTTGCCAATTGTTACGTTTTCATCTGCTTTAAAAAGAGCAGCACTGCCACGATAAGCACCGCAATCGCATAACCGAGCACCCACCACAGGTGCGGAAATATCGCAGCATAATTACCCGCAAGAACGGCACGCTCCATTTCCACGGCATGCACAAAGGGAAGTGCGTAGGCAACTTTTTGAAATGCACCGCCCACAAGTGCAAGATCAAACCAGATACCGGACAGCCAGGCGGAAAGATTTGTCAGCAGTGCGCCGCAGATGCCGCCCACCTGCTTATCGGTGAGAATACTGCCAAACAGAAGCCCCAGCGCAACAAAAAATACCGATGTGGGTATGTTAAGCAGCAGTGCAAGCAGAATATTTACCGTAGGCTGAAGGCCCAGAATCATTGCAACGATATAGCAGATCACGCTCTGTGCAAGGGCAACAGGCAAAAGCGGTAATGTGTAGCCAAGTATAAAATCAACAGGCTTCAACGGTGTGGTATACAATCGCTGCAAAAGCGCGCTGCCCCTGTCCCGCGCAATCAGTGTCGCAGAAAAAAGCGTCATAAAGGAAAGCCCGAAAACCGCAATACCGGGGGCAAGATGTGCAATCTCAAAAAGCGGCACAGGCACGTTTGCCTGAATGGCACTTAACAGCAAAATCAAAGCAAGCGGAAAGCCAAGGCCAAAGGCCAGGTTTAAGGGATCGCGAATGATTTCCTTGGTGTTTCTCCCCGCAAAGGCAAGCATTCTCATACCGTCACCCCCTTAACTATCGCAACGAAGGCCTTTTCAAAGCTTTCCTCTCCTGCCGTTTCCTTGATTTTCTTAACGGTATCACAAATCAAAAGCTTACCGTCCCGCATAATGGCAACTCGGTCGGAAAGCGCCTCAGCCTCCTCCATATAGTGTGTTGTCAAAACGATGGTCACCCTCCCCTTTAAGGCACGAATGATATCCCAAAGCTCACTTCTGGCAATGACGTCAAGCCCCAGCGTCGGCTCGTCAAGAAAGAGGATTTTCGGCTCACTGATCAACGCCATTGCAATGCTTAACCTGCGTTGCCAGCCGCCCGATAGCTTCCCTGCCCTTCTGTCAAGCACACCCGCAAGGCCCAGCAGCGCGGTCATCTCCTTGATCTTCACCTCTCGTTGCTCTCTGTGAATCCCCTGTACACCGCACATCAGCGAAAGATTTTCACGCACGCTAAGCCCCGGTGCAACCGCTGTTTCCTGCGGCGAGAGCGCAATCAGTGATTTTACCGCAATACCGTCCTTGCGAATACTTTTACCAAGCAAGCAGGCATCTCCCTCTGTTGGCTCCGTCAGACAGGAAAGCATTTTGATTGTGGTGCTTTTTCCTGCACCGTTCACGCCCAAAAGCGAAAAGATCTCCCCCTCGGCAATACAAAGCGACAGCCCGTCAACGGCCGTTACATCACGGTAGCGCTTACAAAGCCCCTCTATTTTTATGGCGCTCATTTTCACCCCTCCTTCGGTAAATGTCTTGCCCGCAGGCCCAAATATATATCAGAAAGCATATCGCTGATCAGATCCCAATCCAGTGGCAAAAACGAGGTCGCCAGCATCGTACCGATGCCGTGTACAACGCTCCACATTTCAAGATGCATTCGAAGGGCGGTTTCTCTTGTCACGCCGTTTGCCTGCATAATCATGCTTACAGACTCCTCAAAGTCGGCAGAGGGTGAGAGATCCGCACCGGTACGGTCACGCATAAACAAAAGCTTAAAAAGCTCTTTTTCTTCCTTGGCAAAGCGGATATACGCCATACCAAAGGCCTTGTACTGCGGATACTTTCCGCTTTCCACCTCTTTCTTAATAAAGCCAAAGTAGAGCTTGTATGCGGCGGCATTGGCTTCTCTTTCCAGATCCTCCATCGCGGCAAAATTAGAGAATATAGGCTGCGTGGAGCAGCCGAGTGCTGCGGCAACAGCGCGCGCGTTGATGGCGCCTGCCCCGTTTTCGCGCACCAGCGCAACAGCGGTGTTGACGATATCCTCTTTCGTGATTTTGATTTTAGGCGGCATTGACTTCCCTCCATTAAATAACAAGTGTTATATATCAAAAGCAATTTTACAGCAAAAGTCTCCCGCTGTCAATAGTTTTTCGCATATTTTTCAAAAAACAAGCACCATTTGGTGAAAAAATCGCCAAACGGTGCTGAATTTTAACAAAATCAGTTTTTCAAGCTGTGGATAGGTGCGGGAATTCTGCCGCCGCGCGTAATGAAGCGGGCGGGAGAAAATGTACGCAGCGGCATAATAGGCGCAGTTCCCAGAAGACCGCCAAAGGAAACGCTGTCCCCAACGCCCTTGCCGTATGCGGGAATCAGGCGCACCGCCGTTGTTTTGGTGTTTGCCACACCAATTGAAATTTCATCTGCAATAATACCGCAGATAACCTCCTCCGAGGTATCACCCGGCACGGCGATCATATCAAGGCCCACCGAGCAGACCGCCGTCATCGCCTCCAGCTTTTCAAGGCTTAAGGCGCCCGATTCTGCGGCGGCAATCATGCCCTCATCCTCGGATACGGGGATAAATGCACCCGAAAGACCGCCCACGTGAGAGGAGGCCATCACGCCGCCCTTCTTAACAGCATCGTTAAGCATGGCAAGCGCGGCAGTCGTTCCGTGCGCACCACAAATTTCAAGGCCCATCTCCTCAAGTATTCTTGCCACCGAATCGCCAATCGCGGGCGTGGGCGCAAGAGATAGATCAATAATACCAAAGGGCACGTTCAGACGGCGCGCCGCCTCACTTGCCACAAGCTGACCGACGCGTGTAATCTTAAATGCCGTCTTTTTGATGACGTCGGCAAGCTCAGACAGATCGCAATCACCCGCACGGCGAATGGCGGCCGCCACAACACCCGGGCCGGAAACACCCACGTTGATGACGCTGTCAGGCTCACCCACGCCGTGGAAGGCTCCTGCCATAAAGGGGTTATCCTCCGGCACGTTTGCAAACACAACCAGCTTGGCACAGCCGATAGAGTTGTTATCCCGCGTGAGGTAGGCCGCACGCTTGATGGTGCTGCCCATCAGACGAATGGCGTCCATATTAATACCCGCCTTGGTGCTGGCAACGTTTACCGAGGAGCAGACGTTCATGGTTTCGGCAAGCGCCTCGGGAATGACAGAGATGAGATTTTTATCCCCCGTGGTCATGCCTTTGTGTACCAGCGCAGAATAACCGCCGATGAAATTAATACCCAGTGTATCCGCAGCGCGCTGCAGTGTATGTGCAAGCTTCAGATACCCATCAGGCGAAATCGAGCCGCCAATCAGGGAAACGGGCGTAACCGAAACACGCTTATTGACAATCGGGATACCGTACTCATGCTCGATGTCCATACCCGTGCGTACCAGTCGCTCCGCGGTGCGGGTAATCTTATCGTAAACACGTGTGCAAAGACGGTCGGCATCCTCACTGACACAGTCAAGCAGGGAAATGCCCATGGTTATAGTACGAATATCGAGGTTTTCCTCGCGAATCATACCAATTGTTTCGAGAATATCAGCTACGTTCAGCATCGAAGAACTCCTTAAATATGGTGCATCGTGTTAAAGATATCCTCGTGCATGGCGCGGATATCGAGCCCCCGTGCACGGCCCATTTCCGAAAGGCCTGCAGCAAAATCGGCAAAGGGCAGGCTCAGCTTATCAATTTCCACAATCATAATCATCGCAAAATACTCCGAAAGCACGTTTTGCGTGATCTCGGTAATATTTGCATCGCGCTCTGCACAAAACGCGCTGACAGCGGCAATAATGCCAACGCTATCCTTGCCCGTAACAGTGATAACAGCCTTCATTTTTACTCCTTTTCGGGCTTTGCCCGACATCTGTAATGTAAACATTATAACGGATTTTCCGCAAAATAGCAAGCCCCTCGCGCGCTTTTCCCCATCTTTCATGCAAAAAAGATTGAATTCGTATCTTTCTTATGCTATAATATTGTAAAATGTTTGAGGAGGGAACTTTTGTGCATCAGTTTTCAAGCTATGAATTTGCCGTTTCCCAGCGACGCGAGGGAAAATGGATTATCGCGCGTGTGGGACTTGTGTTTTTCTATACCGTTTTTGTGTTAAGCGCACTGCTTTTGGGCTTAAAGCTGCGCCTCATCGTCCCCCTGCTTGCCTTTATTCCTCTTTCTGTCTGGATTCTGGTTTTTATCACATGGCGCTACGTGCAGGTGGATTATGAATACAGCATGCAATCAGGCGTACTGACCTTCACCAAAATCTATGGTAACCGACAGCGCAAGCGCATCTTTGAGATGCAGTTAAAGGATGCCGTCCGTATTGCACCTCTGGCAAACGAGCAGGAGGCCGCACGGGGTGCTGCCTATCACCCCGAACGCGAATTTATCGGCGTATCCTCGATGTATGCCCCCGACATTTACTTCATACTGTTTGAGCTTCATGATAAAAAAGCCCGCGAAAAGCGACGTGCCATCTTTTACTTTGAAGCCACCGCAAAGGCGCTTTCCATCTGCAGATATTACAACCCGTCCGGAACTATTGTTACAGAGGTTTCGCGCTGAAATCACCACCCGTCCCCTATTATATTTTCACGTTTAAGGAGAACATATGAAGCTATCCACCAAGGTCGCCGTCATTGGCGCGGGACACGCAGGCATTGAGGCGGCACTTGCCACCGCACGCATGGGCGTGGATACCGTTCTTTTTACCATATCGCTTGAAGCAATTGCCAACATGCCCTGCAACCCCTCCATCGGCGGCACGGCAAAGGGGCATCTTGTTTACGAAATTGATGCCCTTGGCGGCGAAATGGGCCGCGCGGCAGATGCCGTTACCCTACAATCCAGAACCCTGAACCTTGGCAAGGGCGCCGCCGTCCATTCCAAACGCGTGCAGGCAGACCGCAAACGCTATCAGGCCTATATGAAAAGTGTGCTGGAGCGCACCGCCAATCTGCGCCTTGTCCAAGCCGAGATTATTGCGGTTGAGGTTGACGAAAATCATACCGTTCGTGGGGTAAAAACCCATCTTGGAGAGCTCTGGCAGGCCGAATGTGTCATTGTTGCGGCAGGCACATACCTTGACAGTCGCATTTTTATCGGTGACGTCAACTACGAAAGCGGCCCCGACGGCTTTCTGCCCTCCCGCGGACTTTCCGCCTCTCTTTCCGCACTCGGTATTCCGATGCGGCGCTTCAAAACCGGCACACCTGCGCGCATCAACCGCCGTTCCGTTCAGCTTGACAGGCTTGAGGTACAGGAGGGCGAGCGCTCTCCACTGCCCTACTCTGCCGATACGCCGGAAAATTATATGGAGGGGGCTTTGCAGCTCCCCTGTCACGTTGTTTACACCAATGCGGAAACCCATCGGGTCATCCGCGAAAACATACACCGTTCCGCTATGTATGGCGGTCACATTCACGGCACGGGGCCGCGCTACTGCCCCTCAATTGAGGATAAAATCGTGCGCTTTGCCGACAAAGAGCGTCACCAGCTCTTTTTAGAGCCGATCGGGGCTGACACCGACGAGCTGTATTTGCAGGGCTTTTCCACCTCGCTCCCCACTGACGTGCAAGCAAAAATGCTTGCCACCCTGCCCGGATTTGAAAACGCAGAGATGATGCGCTACGCCTACGCGATCGAATATGATTGCTGTGATCCTACCGCGCTTACCGCAACCCTTGAATTCCGCACCGTTCACGGTCTTTTTGGCGCAGGACAGTTCAACGGCACCTCCGGCTACGAGGAGGCGGCAGCCCAGGGATTGCTTGCAGGCATCAACGCCGCGCTCCGCATCAAAGGAAAGGCCTCCTTGATCTTACCGCGAGCCAGCTCCTATATCGGCACATTAATCGACGATCTCATCATCAAGGGCACCAACGAGCCATACCGTATGATGACCTCGCGCTCCGAATACCGCCTCCTGCTCCGTCAGGATAACGCTGATGCGCGTCTGACACCCATCGGCCACCGCATCGGGCTGATTTCAGACGATCGCTTTGCCGCGTTTGAGGCATCGCAAGCCCGTATAACCGCCGAGACTGCACGTTTAAAAAGCACCTATCTCTCCCCCACAGCCATCAATCCCCTGCTTGCCACACTTGGCGAGCCGCCTGTCACCACAGGTATCTCTATGGCAGATCTGCTCCGCCGTCCTATGATTGATTTGGAGATTCTTGCTCCACTTGATAAAAACCGCGCCGCGCTTTCTCGTAAAGAGCTGCTTTCAGTAGAGGTTCAAATTAAATATGAGGGGTATATTGCTCGTCAAATGAGTGAGGTTTCCAGGCAGGAGCGTTTGGAGTCAAGGACGTTACCAAACGCCCTTGACTACGCCGCGATCAAAGGACTTCGCATTGAGGCGGCACAAAAGCTTGCCGCCATTCGCCCCGCTACGATCGGGCAGGCATCGCGCATCAGCGGTGTCAGCCCTGCCGATATTTCGGTGCTTCTCATTTATCTTGGTCTGCACTGAATAAAATCGGCAAAAAACCTGTCGCTTTTTCTGCTTTCTGTATTTTCAAAGGAGAAATTACCCACATGGACTTTTTAGAATTTAACCTCTTTTTCAATACCGTTATGGGAGATAATGGCTTGTCGCATCTGATTGATGAGGGCAAGTCAAGGAAGCTCTACATGCTGATGAATCATATGCTTGAGGTGAACAAAAGCATGAATCTCACCGCCATTAAGGAGGAAAAGAGCGTCATCACCCGTCATTTCGTTGACAGCCTTACAATTGAGCCTTTTTTGCCGCAAAACGCCGAAATTCTTGATGTTGGGTGCGGCGCGGGCTTTCCATCTCTGCCCCTTGGCATTTTTCGCCCGGATTTGACCATTACAGCGCTTGACAGCACCGAAAAACGCATTCGCTACGTAAAAGATACGGCGCGCATGCTTGAAATCCCTCGTTTCACAGCAATCGCCGCCCGCGCCGAGGAATTGGCGCACCAAGCGCCACATCGCGAGCAGTATGACATTGTAACAGCACGCGCCGTCGCCGCCCTTCCCATTCTCTCTGAGCTTTGTCTGCCCTTTACACGAATCGGCGGTTATTTTATCGCCATGAAGGCCAGGCGCGGTGACGAGGAGCTGGCAGCAGCAAGAACCGCCATCAAAAGGCTTGGCGGCACCATCGAAAAAAACCTTTCCATTCAGCTGGCAGCCGAGGGCGAGCAGGATGAGCGCCAGTTGATTCAGATCAAAAAGACAACCGCAACCCCAAGCGATTTGCCGCGCGCCTATGCCAAAATTGCCAAGCGCCCGCTTTAACCCCTCTTTGACCGTCTCTCCCGCAATTGCAACCGCAAACGCTCCCTTCTCGGCAAAAATGATTGAAATCAAACGAAGCCCCCAATTAGGGGGCTTCTTCCTTTTTGTTTTTCCTGAAAAACAAGCCTCTTCCCTTTAAATTGGCCATTTTTTGTCTGATTTTGCTTTTCCTTCGCAAAAAATTTCCATTTTTTACCATTTTCTTTGACATTTTTTTCGCGTGGGATATGATATGCTTACCATAAAGAAAAACAAGGGAGGAACAAAGAATGAAATCATCATCTATATATTATCCCACCTCGGGCACGCCAAAAACGGCAATAATACAAACAGGCTCCTCGGCGGAAAGTGTTATTTTGCTCCCTGCGGCGCAAATTATACCGTCTGATACGCCAAAAATTCCCAAAAGTGAGCAAAATCACATCATCCGTCTTGCTGCATCTATCAAAAAATACGGTATTTTAGAGCCTCTCTCCGTGAAATTAGTAGGGAAAGACGTTGGTTTCCCCCTTTATGAGCTGATTGATGGTGAGCGACGATTTCGCGCAGCAACAATCGCAGGTATAGAACGGCTGCCTTGCGTTGTTCTATCCGCCAATGCTCAAAAATGCCTGCAACACACCTATATCACCCGTTTAAAAGATGAAAATCTGCATTTTTTTGCCCTTGCAGAGGCTTTTTACACACTTTTTCACGAATATCATATGACGCAAGAGGAAATTGCGCGCAGAATGCGTCTATCTCAATCGGCCGTAGCAAACAAGCTGCGGCTACTGCGGCTATTGCCCGAGGAGCGTGCCATCATAGAGCAATCAGGCTTATCCGAACGCCACGCACGCGCGCTTCTGCGTCTGGAAACGCCCGCCGCACGCAGAGAGCCGCT
The DNA here is from genome assembly GCA_045656925.1 of Eubacteriales bacterium. GTDB lineage: Bacteria > Bacillota > Clostridia > Oscillospirales > CAG-272 > Firm-07. The sequence continues at coordinate 8,536 of JAZOSC010000151.1, forward strand.
GGCCATTCTGATCGAAAAAGAGCACACAGTAGCCGAGGCAGAGCGTCTGATTGAAGCATATTTGCCCAAAAAGCCGCCGAATACAGCGTATCAGGCGGGAAATGCAGCAGTTTTGCCCCCAAAAGCCCCTCTTTATTCCGCAAGCGAACGCTGTCCGGACAAGCCCCCACAAGCACCTCTGTCGGAAAGCAAGTCGGGGCAGGGCATTACGCCAAGCAAATTTATTTTGCGCGATCTGCAGCCGCTTTATCACTCGATCGAACGCACACTGGGTATTTTCAAGAAAACGGGCGCAACAGTAGAATACAGTAAGCAAGAGGACGAATATCACGCGTTGATTACGATTTCAATCCCAAAGAAGGCGTGAAAGTTGGTTTCACGTGAAACAAAGCTTTGGTTGCCAAAAAAAGGTTTCACGTGAAACACCCCCCCATTTTCCCGCACAAAAGGTTTCACGTGAAACACAAAAGGCCAAACCGCCGTTTCACGTGAAACCTTTTTGCTTTTGCTTGCTTCAACTTTGCTCATCGCAAAAATTGCGAAAGAAACGTCTTTTTTCAAAAAATCTGTTGCAAAAAAACGGCTTTGGTGATATAATGAATTGCATGTACAGCGCACGCGCACAAGGAATCTGTCATATCCACAACGGCAGATGCTTGCAGCGCGCAAAAAATTAAAAGGAGGAACGCGCATGGGCAGAATTATTTCCTTTGCCAACCAAAAGGGTGGCGTAGGCAAAACCACATCTGCCGTAAATACCGCGGCGTCCCTCGGTGCGCTTGGCTATGATACACTTCTCATCGATCTTGATCCGCAGGGAAGTGCCACCAGCGGCGTCGGCATCCGCAAAAAGGGCCTGCGCTACACCGTTCGCGATATATTGGTAGGTGGTTGCCGCGCAGAGGACGCGGTTCTTCCCACGGCATATAAAAAACTAAGCATCATTCCCGCCAACATATCACTTGCAGGCGCTGAATATGATCTTTTGCGCGGTGAAGGGGACGAAGCGCACTTGAAAAATGCGCTGGAGGACATTCGCTGGCGTTTTGATTATATTATGATTGACTGTCCCCCTTCTCTCGGCATGCTGACCATCAACGCGCTGGCCGCAAGCGACGGGCTGATTATTCCGATGCAATGCGAATATTACGCGCTCGAAGGCCTTTCACAGCTTTCCGCCACCGTAAGCCACATCAAAAGGCGTTATAACCCCCGTCTGAATCTCACGGGCATACTACTGACGATGCATAACCCACGCCTGGCACTTTCTGTACAGGTTCGGGCAGAGCTTGAAAAGCACTACGGCGACCGCGTATTTACCGCAACCATCGGCCGTAACGTGCGCTTGTCCGAGGCGCCCAGCTTCGGTAAACCGATTTTATATCACGATAAGCGCGCAAAGGGCGCACTTGATTATATGCGGTTTGCAAAGGAGCTGCACGAGCGCCCCTGACGGAACACATTACATAAAAGGAGAACAAATATGGCTAAAAAGCAAAGTGCTCTCGGCAAGGATTTCTATTCCATTCTTGACGATAACATCATGGGCATGAAGGACGGAGCCGCCACTACGCTTCGCATCGCAGAAATTGAGCCGCGCAGCGATCAGCCGCGCAAGTATTTTGACCGCGAGGCCCTGGAAGCCTTGGCAGACTCGATTGCCAAGCACGGCGTCCTGCAGCCGATTCTTGTACGTCACAACCCCAATTTTGAAGGCGCGTATGAAATTATTGCAGGCGAACGCCGCTGGCGCGCCGCAAAAATGGCAGGTCTGACTGAAATTCCAGCCATTGTGCTTGACGGCGACGACCTGAAAACCGCGCAGATTTCCCTGATTGAAAACGTACAGCGCAGAGATCTGAACATCGTTGAGGAGGCGCGTGCCTATCGCGAGCTTCTGACGCGCTTTGAAATGACGCAGGAGGACGTTGCCCGCGAGGTCGGCAAATCCCGTCCCGCCATCACAAACATCATGCGCTTGCTCGAATTGCCCGAGGAGGTACTCGATATGCTTCGCGATGACCTGCTTACAGCAGGTCACGCCCGCGCGCTGCTTGGCCTTGCAGACAAGACACTGATCCCGCAGCTTGCTGCGCGTATTGTCGCAAAGCAGCTCTCCGTGCGCGACGTCGAGGCCATCGTCAAGCGTGAAAATGCATCGCCCACAGAGGAATCGCCCGATATTATCGGCCACGTGCAAAACCGTACCTGGATGAAGGATCTGGAGCGCCGCACACGCGAGCGCCTTGGCAGAAAAGTAAAAATTACGCAAAACGACAAGAAGCACTCCATTGAAATCTTTTACGACGATAACGCCGATATGGAGGCACTGCTGACTGCACTCTGCGGCAGCGAGCTTTTTGCCGAAGAGGAATAACATAGAAAGGTCTGTTACCATGTTAGACATCAAATTTATCAAAGAGAACCCCGACCTGGTCAAAGCGCGCCTTCAGAGCCGCCAGAAAAGCTATGATGCGGAGATCGACCGTCTGCTCGCGCTCGACGTTGAGCGTCGCGCACTGATTGCCGATACCGAACAGAAGAAAGCAGAGCAGAACCGTATATCAAAGCAAATTCCCCAGTTCAAGAAGGAGGGCAGGGACGTTGCCCCCATCTTTGCGGAGATGAAAACGCTTTCCGATACCGTCAAGGCAGACACCGAAAAGATTTCTGCAATTGACGCGGAAATTGCCGCAATTCTGCTTTCCATTCCCAATATGCCCAATGAACTTGTGCCAGTTGGCCGTGATGACAGCGATAATACAGAGCTGCGCCGCTGGGGTGAGCCTACCGCCTTCTCCTTTGCGCCCAAGGCACACTGGGATATCGGCCGCGAGCTTGGTATTCTCGATCCCGATACCGCCGCCAAGGTCACGGGTGCGCGCTTCCATTTCTACCGCGGAAAGGGCTCGCGCCTGGAGCGTGCTGTCATCAACTATTTCCTTGATACACACGCCGATCACGGCTACACCGAAATTTTCCCCCCTTATATGGTCAACCGCGACTCAATGCGCGGAACAGGACAACTGCCAAAGTTTGAGGAGGATGCATTCCGCGTTGCAAACAACGACTTTTTCCTCATTCCCACCGCAGAGGTTCCCGTAACCAATATGCACCGCGATGATATTCTTGACGGTGCCAAGCTGCCCCTTTCCTACTGCGCTTACTCGGCGTGCTTCCGTGCCGAGGCCGGCTCTGCAGGCCGCGATACCAGAGGACTGATTCGCCAGCACCAATTCAACAAAGTTGAATTGGTGAAATTCACCACCCCCGAAACCTCCTACGCCGAGCTTGAAAAGCTGACGAATGATGCCGAGCGCGTGCTGCAGGGCCTGGGACTCCCCTATCGCGTGGTTCGCCTTTGCTCGGGTGACCTTGGCTTCTCCTCTGCCATGACCTACGATATTGAGGTGTACATGCCCTCCTACGGCCGCTATGTAGAAATTTCCTCCTGCTCCGACTTTGAGGACTATCAGGCACGCCGCGCAAATATCCGCTTCCGCGAAACACCCAAGGATAAGCCCCGTCTTGTACACACCCTCAACGGCTCGGGTGTAGCTGTCGGACGTACTGTTGCCGCTATTCTTGAAAATTACCAGAATGAGGACGGCAGCGTCACCGTGCCCGAGGCTCTCCGCCCCTATATGGGCTGCGACATCATCCGTTCCGAGGATCGCTGATGCCACTTTCTCTTTTTTCCATCACCGTAAAGGAATACGAAAACATTCGCTTTGATACGGCAGATGCAGGCCTTTTACAGATCATCATTTGGGGCTTTTGTATCGGCGCGCTTCTCGCCGCGCTTCTTTCACTCTACCAGCAAAACGTACCCGGCAAGCTGGTGCGCACACTGCTGCGCGCCGACGCACACACCGAGGAAACCGCAAAAACGCTGGATGAGCTCGGCCTTGCCGGCCGTCGCCTCATCATCCGCGAGCTGCGGAGAGGCGCAGCGCTGCAAAAATTTGTCCACAGCGCGTCGGAAGGGGAAGGGCAGGGCAGCACCTCGCCTGAAGCCGAAAGCACAGCGACGAGGGGCGAAAATGCCCCCACACCCTATCCGTCTGCGGCGGATTGTGTACGCTACTATATTCCGCAGGAGCTCAAATACCGCGCCGAAACGCGCTATGAAAAGAAGGGAAGCGGCCTGATTTCTCTTTTGCTCACCATTCTCCTGTTACCGGTAATGGCAGTGCTTTTGATGAAGCTGATTCCCGTCGTTCTCTCCATGATAGATGCAATTTTATAAAAATAATGGCGCCGCTGCGCCATTATTTTTTTCTTTATTCCGACAGAATTTTCCATTTTTTACCATATTGCAAACAAACCGTTCTTGTAACCCTGTTAAAACTTGACAAAGCTGCCAAAAAAGGGGTATAATAAGAACAACTGTGTTTTATTCCGCATACGGGTGAGAGCAATTGCTTCCCGTTACGGGAAATTTTTGCACGGTAAAAGAGGTATATATGAAAAAAACACCCCGTATTTTTACGCCTGTCACAAGCTTCAAGGGCATTATTGAAGGCGCTGCAGCGCGCGGTGACAAGATTGCGTTTCGCTATCCCGTCGGCAAGGAATATGCCGCTGTCACCTACGGCGAGTTTGCCGCACGTGTGAAAGCACTTGCCGCAGGCATTACCGAAATGGGTCTTGCCGGCGCACGCGTTGCCGTCATTGGCGAAACCTCGGTTGAGTGGGTTGCCACCTATCTGGCGGTCACCGCAGCAGGCGGCATCATCATCCCGATGGACAAGGAGCTTGCCATTACCGAAATTGAGGGGCTGCTTGCTTCCGTAGATGCCGAGGCCATTTTCTTCTCCCCCACCTTCCGCGAAAAGCTTGCAGGTGCCATTGAGAATCACCCCACGCTTCGCGTATTCGTTCCCTTTGAGAAAAAAGAGGACGACACGGCAGAAAAGGTTGTGGCCTTTGCCGACGTAATGGCAAAGGGCGAAACGGCAGTCGCTGATTACAGCTTCCCTGAGCGCGATACCAACGAGCTTGCCGTCATGCTCTTTACGTCAGGCACTACCGGCTCAAGCAAGTGCGTGATGCTTGCAGAAAAGAACATCTGCTCCTGCGTACATTCCGCCTGTGAAGCCGTTAATTTCAGCGACCGTGACGTAACGGTATCGGTGCTGCCCCTGCACCACACCTACGAGCTTGCCATTATGCTTGCCAGCCTTGCCTACGGCATTGAAATCTGCATCAATGACACGCTCCGCCACCTGATGCGTAATTTTGCCGCCTACAAGCCCACAGGGCTTGTGCTGGTTCCTCTCTTTGTCAACACGATGCACAAGCGCATCTGGGATGAGGCAAAGAAAAAAGGTAAGGATAAGCTTCTGCGCCGCATGATGAAGCTGTCAAACGGCCTGCGTAAGATTGGCATCGACCTGCGCCGCAAGCTCTTTGGCTCTGTCCTGGGTGCTTTTGGCGGTCGCCTTGAAAAGATTATCTGTGGCGGTGCGCCTCTGAACCCCGAAATGGTCAGAAATTTTGACGCCTTTGGCGTGCAGATTTGCGAGGGCTACGGCATTACCGAATGCTCTCCCCTGATTGCCGTTACCCCCTATTTTGCGCCTAAAAAGGCCTCTGTCGGCCCCGCGGTATCCTGCTGTGAGGCGCGTATCGTCCCGATGGGTCAGACCAGTGCCACGGGCTATGAGGAGGGCGAAATTCAGGTCAAGGGCGATAACGTCATGCTTGGCTATTACAATAACCCCGAACAGAACGCCGCCGCCTTTACCGAGGACAGCTGGTACCGTACGGGTGACGTCGGCTATATGGATGAGGACGGCTACATCTTCATTACGGGCCGTCTGAAGTCTGTTATCGTGCTGGAAAACGGCAAAAACGTATTCCCTGAAGAAATTGAGGAATACCTTGAGGGGATTGAAGAAATTGCAGAGAGTGTGGTTGTCGGCCGCAAGGACACCGACGGCGAAACGATACTGCTGACCGCCATCGTTTACCCCAACAAGGATATCTTCCCCGACGGAACCGACGAAAAAACGGTTTACGATGCCATCTGGGCAAGGCTTGCAGAATTAAATAAGAGTCTGCCCTCCTTCAAGAAGCTGAAGGGGCTTGAGCTGCGCGCCACCGAATTTGAAAAGACAACCTCGCGCAAAATCAAGCGCCACCTCGTAAAGTAAACGCATAAATCCCGAATTGAAAAGCCGCCTTACCTGTGATGGTAAGGCGGCTTGCTTTTTTTCGTGCAGGCGCAGTTTTAATAGGTGGGGGCATTTAAATACCACATGCCATCCTGCAGCGTCAGTGCAACCGTGATTGTTTCTCGCACACTCTCGTTGCCCGGCACATAGGTATCGATATCCACAAACACGTCCTTCGCGTTGCTCCTCCGCTTCTCGCTCATTCGCATAGTATCAAAAAGATAGGTGCGCGCGACCGCAGCTCCGCCGTAGGTGTTCACCTTCATCAGAAAACCGCGTCCCTCGGTATCGGTATAATCCATATACCGTGCATACAGCGTACCGTTTGTACCGCCAATGGCAATTCCCGTAAAAATACTCTCATAGACCGACTGCAAAAAATCCTTGGCATATACAGCCTCTGCAGCCCACTTGATTTCCTCGGTTGTGCCGTATTTGTTGTCAAAGCGCACGTAATCATAATATTCGGGATCTGTCGCGGTATAGGTGAATTCAGGCTCCTCCTCGCGGTAATCGGGCAAGGCGTAATAATAATTGCCGCCACGCTCGAAAAGCGGCGTTTCCCCCATTACGGGGTCTGCCGTTTTTTTCGCATACCTGTAATTGCCGATTTTTGCGGCCGTCAGCGCCTCGCCCGTTTGTACATCAACGTACTCGCCATCTGCCACCTTACGGCAAAACTGATAGGCAAGAATCTCCCCCACAGCCTCATCTGTAAAGGTGTAATAATACATCTCAATGTCTGTTGCGGTTTCCGAAAAGACATAGCTGCTTCCGTTTTTCGCAAGATGAAAGGGCATACGCGAATAATAGGATCGATAAATGCGCGGATAGGTGGGAAGCCCCTCGCCCCAGAAAATCTCATTAACCTCGTGTGATGCCGTAATCAGTGTTTCAATACGCATGCGAATGGTATCAAGCTCGGGCGGACGGTTGTTTCGCACGTATCTGACAATCAAAAACGTGCCAAGACCGCCGAGTATCAGCACCATTGCGAGGATTACGGCAATTAAGCGTTTTTTCATAAAATCTCCGATTTTTAGCCCCGTTTCGGGGCTTTTTTACAGTAAGGCCCCAGATAACTGAATATCCGGGGCCATTTTGGTCGAAATAGCAGATTATTCGCTGACAGTGTCGGTCGTCGTTGCCGCAGCCTCTGCCGCAGGTGCTTCGGTTACGGTCTCTGCCTCGTCGGCTGCCGCCTCATCCTCGTGCGCGACCTTCGAGAAGCCCGCAAGCATCTGTCCCTCGCCCAAGCGCATCACAATAACGCCTGCCGCACCGCGGGAATAGGTATTAATCTGTGCCACGGGTGTGCGGATAACAGTACCCGTATTGGTAATCATCATCAGGTCATCGTCATCTGTAACGGCGGCAATTCCTGCAAGCAGGCCCGTCTTATCGGTCAGATTATGGCAGGTAACACCAAGACCGCCTCTGCCCTTGACACGGAATTCCTCAAACGGGGTGCGCTTTCCGTAGCCCTTTTCGGTAACGGTAATCAGCTGCTTGCTGTCGTCAACGATAACGGCACCGACCACAAAGTCACCCTCGCGCAGCTTCACGCCGCGCACACCGCGCGCCGTACGGCTGAGAGGTCTTACCTGACTTTCACTGAAGCGCGCCGCGCTACCCTCATGGGTGGCAAGAAGCACGTCCTTATCTCCCATGCTGTGCATCACAAATACAAGCTCGTCACCTTCGTCAAGATTCAGGGCAATCTTACCACCCTTGCGCTGGTACTCGTATTCGGAAAGCAAGGTGCGCTTGATCACGCCGTTCCTGGTAACCATGGTAAGATATTCGTTCTCACCAAAGCCCTCAACCGAAATCATTGCGGTAATCTTTTCACCCTGTACCGTTTCAATCAGGTTGACGATGTTGGTGCCCTTTGCGGTACGGGAAGCCTCGGGAATCTGGTATGCCTTACGCATAAACACCTTGCCCGTATTGGTAAAGAGCATCAGATAGGAGTGGCTGTGCACAACCATCAGCTTCTCAATAAAGTCCTCCTCCTTGGTCGTCATACCGATAATACCCTTACCACCCTTGTGCTGTGCAGCATAGGTGTCGGCAGGCAAACGCTTGATGTAGCCCGCGTGGGTCAGGGTAATAACGCAGTCGTGCTTTTCAATAAGGTCCTCAAGGCTGATGTCGTCGGTAGCGGGTATAATTTCGGTGCGGCGTGCATCGGCGTACTTGCGGCGGATTTCAAGCATCTCTGTCTTGATAATTTCCTTGATTTTCCCCTCATCGGCAAGAATACCGCGCAGCTCGTTGATCAGAGCATGAAGCTTATCAAGCTCATCCTCGATCTTCTGCCTTTCAAGACCTGTGAGCTTACCAAGCGTCATTTCCACAATCGCCTGCGCCTGCGTTTCCGTCAGGCCAAAGCCCGTCATCAGCTTTTCCTTGGCATCGGGAATCGATGCGGTGGAGCGAATCAGATTGACGATATCGTCAATATTATCGTTGGCAATCTTATAGCCCTCAAGGATATGCGCGCGCGCCTCTGCCTTATCTAACTCAAACTGCGTGCGGCGACGAATTACGTCCCTCTGATGTGCAATATAGTGATCAAGGATTTCCGGCAGGGAAAGCACCTTCGGCTCGCCCCCCACAAGGGCCAGCATATTGATGGCACAGGTATCCTGCAGCTGGGTATTCTTGTAAAGCTGATTCAGGATAACCTGACAGTTGACATCACGGCGACACTGAATGATGATATTGATACCGTTACGGCCGTTCGATACGTCCTTGATGTCGGTAATGCCCTCTATCCTCTTGTCACGCACCAATGCGGCAATTGCCTGCACCAGCATAGATTTATTGACCTGATAGGGTAGCTCGGTGACAATAATCTGGTTTTTATCCTCGTTGATTTCGCAACGGGAGCGCACCAGCACACGTCCGCGGCCTGTTTTATAGGCATCAATGATGCCGTTGACGCCATAGCAAATTGCCGCAGTGGGGAAGTCAGGCCCCTTCATATGCTCCATCAAATCCTCAACAGTACATTCGGGATTCTCCATACGGCAGATGGTGGCATCAATCACCTCACCCAGGTTGTGGGGCGGAATATTGGTTGCCATACCGACTGCAATACCCACCGAGCCGTTGACGAGCAGGTTGGGAAATCTCGAGGGAAGCACCAGCGGCTCACGCAGACGGTTATCAAAGTTCGGGCCGAAGGGTACAACCTCTTTTTCAAGGTCTGCCATCAGCTCGTCTGCAATTTTTGCCAGACGCGCCTCGGTATAACGGTATGCGGCGGCACCGTCACCGTCCACCGAGCCAAAGTTACCGTGCCCCTCTACAAGAGGATAACGGAGAGAGAAATCCTGTGCCATTCTGACCATCGTACCGTAAACGGCGGCATCGCCGTGAGGGTGGTAGCGGCCCAGCACGTTACCGACAGTCGTTGCCGATTTGCGGAAGGGCTTATCTGCGGTCAGATGGTCCTCGTACATCGCGTACATGATACGGCGCTGACCGGGCTTCATACCGTCGCGCACATCGGGCAGCGCACGGGACATAATGACCGACATGGAGTACTCGATAAAGGCCTGCTTTACGCGCTTCTCCATCTCCACGTTTTCAATTCTCTGATTCGGAAATTCGATATTTTCGCTTTTATGTTCAATTGCCATTGCTATTATCTCCTTTCTTATCAGATGTCAAGATTTTCGGCAAATCTTGCGTTTTGCTCAATAAATTCACGGCGGGGCTCCACCTCATCACCCATCAGGGTAGAGAATATCTGGTCACAGAGAATGGCATCCT
>JAZOSC010000152.1:0-3406 GCA_045656925.1 Eubacteriales bacterium
CAAGCTTTCTCCCGTGCATCAGGTGCTGATTGAAAAGAGCGTAAAGGGCTACAAGGAAATTGAGTTTGAGGTCATGCGTGACGGCCTTGACCACGCCATCACCATCTGCGGTATGGAAAACATCGATCCTGTCGGCGTTCATACCGGCGACTCGGTTGTCGTTGCGCCCATTCTCACCCTTTCCGATAAGGATCTTAAAATGCTCAACGACAGCGCGTTGAAGATTATCAAGGAGCTGAAGATTGAGGGTGGCTGTAACGTACAGTTTGCCCTGAATCCCACGACCAGCGAATATTATCTCATCGAGGTCAATCCTCGCGTTTCGCGCAGCTCTGCGCTTGCATCCAAGGCAAGCGGCTATCCGATTGCGCGTGTTACTGCCAAGATTGCGGTCGGTATGTCGCTTGAGGAAATCAAGCTTGCCAATACCACCGCGGCAAGAGAGCCCGTGCTTGATTATATTGTAGCCAAGTTCCCGCGCTTCCCGTTCGATAAGTTTACCAAGGCCTCCAATATCCTCGGCACCCAGATGAAGGCTACGGGTGAGGTTATGGGCATTGGCTCTAACCTTGAGGAATGTGTGCTGAAATCCGTACGCTCTCTTGAAACGGGTGTTTGCCATCTTTACGCCGCCAAATTTGACGGCATGAGCAAGTCTGCGCTCTTTGATTACCTTGCCAAATTCCACGCAGACGGTATTTTTGCCGTAGCGCAGGCGCTTCGCATCGGTGCGACGGTTGAGGAGCTGCATGAGGTCACCATGATTACCCCTTATTTCCTTGAATCCTTCAAGCGCATTGTGGAGATGGAGGAAAGGCTTGCCGGCTCACCCGGTGACGTTGCGCTTCTTCTCGAGGCAAAGCGCATGGGCTTCTGCGACCAGTATATCGCCAAGCTCTGGAAAAAGAAGGAGCTGTGGGTGACACAGCTGCGTAAGGAAAACGGTATTATCCCCGTATTCAGAATGGCAGATACCTTCCATACCAATGCGTATATTCCGTATTTCTACTCCTCTTACACAGGCGAGAACGCCTCTGTCCTGACGGATAAGAAGAAGGTTGTCGTGCTTGGCGCAGGCCCCATTCGCATCGGTCAGGGTGTTGAATTTGACTATTCCACCGTGCATGCCGTGACCACCATCAAGGAGTCGGGCTATGAGGCGATCATCATCAACAATAACCCCGAAACCGTTTCAACCGACTATACGACCAGTGATAAGCTGTACTTTGAGCCGCTGACGCCCGAGGATGTGATGAATATCATCGACTTTGAAAATCCCGAGGGTGCTGTGGCATCGCTTGGCGGTCAGACTGCCATTAACCTGGCAGCCCCCCTTGCAGCCCGCGGTGTTAAGATCATCGGTACAGATTGCGCCGCCATTGATAAGGCAGAGGACCGCGGCTCCTTTGAAAAGCTGCTGAAGGAGCTTGGCATTCCCCAGCCCGAGGGCTGTGCCGTCACCAGAATTGAGGACGGCGTTGCCGCTGCCGCACGCATCGGCTATCCCGTGCTTGTCCGTCCCTCCTTCGTGCTGGGCGGCCGCGCGATGCAGATCGTTTCCGATGAGAAGCAGCTGCGCCATTACCTCAAGACCGCCGTTGAGATTGATGAGGACAAGCCCGTGCTTGTTGACAAGTATATCATCGGCAAGGAGGTTGAGATTGACGCCATCTGTGACGGTCGCGATGTATTCGTGCCCGGCATCATGGAGCTGGTTGAGCGTACGGGTATCCACTCGGGCGACTCCATCAGCGTTTACCCCACCTTCAGCATTTCCGATAAGGTGAAGGGCACGATTCTGCAGTATGCCAAAAAGCTTGGCCTCGGCATCGGCATCGTCGGTCTTTACAACATTCAGTTTATCGTAGATAAAAATGATAAGGTCTTTATCATTGAGGTTAACCCCCGTTCCTCCCGTACCGTACCCTTCCTTTCCAAGGCAACGGGCTACAGCCTTGCCGATATTGCCACCAAGTGTATTCTGGGTGAGAGTCTGAAGGAGCAGGGCATTTTTGACCTGTATCCGAAGGAAAAGGAGCGCTGGTATGCAAAGGCGCCCGTATTCTCCTTCAACAAGATTCATGGCCTCGATGCATACCTCTCACCCGAGATGAAGTCCACGGGTGAGGCCATCGGCTATGATAATACCCTGAATCGCGCGCTTTACAAGGCGTTGCAGGCATCGGGCATGAAGCTGCAGAACTACGGCTCCGTGCTTGCCACGATTGCCGATTGCGACAAGGAGGAGGCATTGCCCCTGATTCGCCGCTTCTATAACCTCGGCTTTAATATCGAGGCTACGGCAGGCACCGCACGCTTCCTCAAGGAAAACGGTATCCGTACCCACGTCGTTAAGAAGATCAGCGACAGAAGCGATGAGATCAAGGAGGAAATCCGTCAGGGCTATATCGCCTACGTCATCAACACCAGTGATATCGGCTCCAAGCACGAGCAGACCGACGGCTTTGAGATTCGTAAGTGTGCAACCGAAAATAACGTTACCATCTTTACCTCGCTTGATACGGTAAAGGTACTGCTTGACGTGCTTGAGGAAACCACCCTTTGCATCTCCACCATTGACGCATAAGGAAAGACAAATGAAGCAAGGAATTTTTACGATCAAATCAAACGAGGCACTGACCGACAGTGTAATGAAAATGGTGATGGTGGGGGATACCTCCGCCATCACCGCCCCCGGTCAGTTTGTCAATATCAAGCTTGACGGGTATTTTCTCCGCCGCCCTATCTCGATTTGCGACTACGATGATACCACCCTTACCATTCTTTACAAAATGGTGGGCAAGGGAACTCTCGCAATGGGTAAAATGGCGGCAGGCGAAACGCTTGACGTGCTCACAGGCCTTGGCAACGGCTACGACCTCGCCCCCGCGGGCGATAAGCCCCTGCTGCTTGGCGGTGGTGTGGGCGTGCCGCCCCTTTACCGCCTGTGCAAGGATTTGCTTGCCAAGGGTAAAAAGGTCAGTGTGGTGCTTGGCTTTAACACCGCATCTGAAATTTTTTATGAGGATGAATTTAAATCGCTTGGTGCAGACGTTACCGTAACCACGGTGGATGGCTCCCGCGGCGTTAAGGGCTTTGTTACCGACGCCATGAAAACGATGGATTATACCTATTTCTATACCTGCGGCCCAGAACCGATGTTGAAGGCGATTTACAAAACCGCCACCACCTCGGGCCAGCTTAGCTTTGAGGAGCGTATGGGCTGTGGCTTTGGCGCTTGCATGGGCTGCTCCTGCAAGACCGTAACGGGCAATAAGCGCATCTGCAAGGAAGGCCCTGTGCTTGTAAAGGAGGATATTATATGGGAGAAATGAATACCCGCGTAACGCTTTGAGGCATTACGCTTGATAACCCCGTTATCCCCGCATCGGGCACCTTTGGCTAC
>JAZOSC010000153.1:0-18994 GCA_045656925.1 Eubacteriales bacterium
TATTATTGGTATCGTTGAAAAAGGGGTGGCACGCCACCCCTTTTGGCTTTGTTGGTCAAATCGGTAAAAATGCCAAAATACGACAGGGGGACTGTTGCAATATTTTTTTAAGTATGTTATACTTAAAGTAACTGTTTGAGGGGGGAGGGGAATACCTTGTTGACAACCTTGCTTTGCGCGGGACTTGCGGGCATTGACGGCTTTTTGGTTGATGTGGAGTGTGATGCACAGGAGCGTCTGGGTGAATTCGAGCTGGTCGGTCTGCCTGATGCAGCCGTCAAGGAAGCAAAGGAACGCGTGCGTACGGCAAGCGTGAACAGCGGATTTCGCTTTCCCGCCATGTCCCTTACCGTTAACCTGGCACCTGCCAACCGTAAAAAGGAAGGCTCCGGCTTTGACGTTGCAATTCTTGCGGGGATTCTGCGCTGTGCAGGCGTGATTGACCGCCGTGTGGATCTTTCCCGTACCTGCTTGATCGGCGAGCTTTCACTTTCGGGTGCTGTGCGCCCCGTGCGCGGTGTGCTTTCCATGTGCGTGGCGGCGCGTGATGCGGGGCTTACCGAAATTTTCGTGCCTGCGGAAAACGCGGGAGAGGCTGCGGCTGTCGTGGGAATGAGGGTGTATCCCTTGACCGATATGAGGTCACTGGTGGAGCATCTGAACGGCGTGGCAGCGATTACTCCCGTAACCGCAACGGTGGCGGATTTTGAGGCGGCCGCCGCGAGTGTAGGGCTTGATTTTGCCGACGTGTGCGGACAGGCGATGGCCAAGCGCGCCATGGAGATCGCCGCCGCAGGCGGACACAATCTGCTGATGATTGGCCCGCCCGGCACGGGCAAGTCGATGCTTGCCAAGCGGTTGCCGACCATTCTGCCGCCCTTAAGCTTTGATGAGGCGATCGAAACAACTAAAATCCATTCGGTGGCGGGTACTCTGCCCGAGGGGCGTGCGCTGCTGACGGCGAGGCCCTTCCGCGCACCGCATCATACCATGTCGGCGGTCAGCCTTGTGGGCGGCGGTGCAAATCCTACGCCGGGTGAGGTTTCCCTCGCGCACAACGGTGTGCTTTTCCTTGATGAGCTGCCCGAATTCCCCAAAACCGTGACCGATACGCTCCGTCAACCCCTTGAGGACCGTCTGGTGACGATTACGCGTGCAGCCGCGCGCGTAACCTTCCCGTGCTCCTTTATGCTGGTGGCGGCGATGAACCCCTGCAGATGCGGCTACTTCGGGCATCCGACAAAGCCTTGCACCTGCTCGTCAAACGATGTCAAGCGGTATGTTTCGCGCATCAGCGGCCCGTTGCTTGACCGTATTGATATTGAGGTGGAGCTACCCTCGCTTTCCTATGACGAGCTTTCCGCAAGGGAAGCTACGGCGGAATCCTCGGCGGCCATCCGCGCGCGCGTGGTGCGCGCAAGGGAGCTTGCCGCCTACCGTATGCGTGGTGAGCGCGGCGTATTCTGTAACGCCCAGCTGGATGCCGCAGGCATTCGCAAATATTGCATCACGGACGATGCCGCAATCGCACTGCTCCGCAGTGCCTACGACCGTATGGGGCTTTCTGCACGCGGCTATGACCGCGTGATGCGTGTGGCGCGTACGGTTGCGGACCTTGATGAGAGTGAAATCATTCGCGCACCGCATATTGCTGAGGCAATACAGCTGCGTAGCCTTGATAAAAAATACTGGAACTGATACTGAAAGGAATATACGATGTCGAGCACGAATTACATTTCTCCCTTTTCCACCCGTTACGCATCCAAGGAGATGCAGTATCTCTTTTCCGCAGAGAAAAAGTTTTTAACCTTCCGTCGCTTGTGGATTGCACTTGCCGAGGCCGAGCAGCGGGCAGGCTTACCGATTACCGACGAGCAGATTGCGGAAATGAAGGCACATGAAAAGGACCTTGACCTTGATCTTGCCGCAGAGTATGAGAAGAAGCTGCGCCACGACGTGATGGCACACATTCACGCCTGGGGTGACATCTGCCCCAAGGCACGTCCCATTATTCATCTTGGCGCGACCTCCTGCTACGTTGGTGATAACACCGATATGCTGATTCTCAAGGAGGCATTGCTGCTGGTGCGTGGCAAGCTGGTGCGCGTGATGCAGAATCTTGCGGATTTTGCACTCAAATACAAGGATTTGCCGACGCTCGGCTATACGCATCTGCAGCCTGCACAGATGGTCACGGTGGGTAAGCGTGCCGCGCTTTGGCTCTATGACCTCGTGCTTGATTATCACGATCTTGAGTATGTGCTTTCCTCGCTGGCGCTTCTTGGCTCTAAGGGTACCACGGGCACGCAGGCCAGCTTTATGAAGCTGCTTGACGGCGACGGTGCGAAGATCGATGCAATTGAAAAATACATTGCCGCACAGATGGGCTTTGATAAGGTTGTGCCCGTGAGTGGGCAGACCTATACCCGTAAATTTGACAGCCGCGTGCTGCACGTGCTTTCGGGCATCGCGCAGAGCGCTTACAAGTTCTCGAACGATATGCGTATTCTCCAGTCCTTTAAGGAGATGGAGGAGCCGTTTGAAAAGAACCAGATTGGCTCCTCGGCCATGCCCTACAAGCGCAATCCGATGCGCTGTGAGCGTATGGGCGCGCTTTGCCGTGCGGTGATTTCCGACGTGACCAATACTGCCGTGACAGCGGCTACCCAGTGGTTTGAGCGCACGCTTGATGACAGTGCCAACCGCCGCATCGCGATTTCCGAGGGCTTCCTTGCCGTGGATGCGATTCTCAACGTCTTTATCAATGTAACCGACGGGCTTGTCGTTTATCCCAAGGTGATTGCATCCCGCGTGGCCGCTGAGCTGCCCTTTATGGCATCGGAAAATATTCTGATGGAGGCCGTGAAGCGCGGTGGCGACCGCCAGACTCTGCACGAGGCTATTCGTGAGCATTCGATGGCCGCAGGCCGCATGGTCAAGGAGGAGGGCAGGGCAAACGATCTGCTTGAGCGTATTGCGGGTGACGCACGCTTTGGACTTGATGTGGCGGATATTGAAAAATTGCTCAACCCTGCCGACTATATCGGCAGATGCCCCGAACAGGTTGAGGCATTTATTGCAAACGAGGTGCGTCCGATTCTTGATGCCGTTGAGGCAGTAGGCGGTGCTGCTCTGACTGTTTGATACGGGCCTTTTAAAAGGAGGTGCGCTATGTCAAAGTGGTGTGATATCCGTGCGATGCTTCTTGATGTTGTTGCACAGCACGAAACCTCGGTCGTTTTTCATGAAAAACGCGAGGGCTTTTATCAGACCGTATCCTACGGTCGCTTGCTTGATGATGTGGCCGCGCTTGACGCCGTGCTTGCTGCACGGCTTTCGCGCGGCACGCGCGTTTTGCTGCTTGCCGAAAACGGCCGCGTACGCGCTACAGCATTGCTTGCACTGCTCCTGGGCGGCTATCCCGCGGTGCTTGTGACCGAAAGGAGAGATGCGTCAGCACTTGCCGCTGCCGCTGTTCGTGCAGGTGTCGGTGCCGTTATTTATGATGAGGGTGCCGCAGTGCAGACAGAGCCGTTCGGGGCGTTTTTACCGACGCTTGGCATCCAGGAGCTTTTTACACAGCTACAGGCGGCCAAGACGGCAATCAAGGCAGGGGAGCTTGGCTTTTTTGAAGCAGCGCTCGCTCCCGATGCTGCCGCAATACTGTTTTGCGGCAAGGAGCAGTGGGCGTTTTCTGTCGAGGCCCTGCTTTGCGCGGTGGAGTCCTATGCTGCCGCGCTGGGTCTTATTGATACCGATATTGTACTCTCCACACTGCCTGCTACCGCCAAGGACGATGTGGTGTTGGGGCTTCTTGCACCGCTTTCAGTCGGTGCATCGGTCGCCTTCGGAGAGGGATTGGATGTGCTCATGGCGAATATGCGTGAGGTACACCCCACGGTATTGCTGACAGTGCCCTATATTGCAGAAAAGCTTCATGATAAATTTTTTGCGTTGGTGGCACAAAACGGCACCGAAACGGCTGTACGGCGTGCCATTGCCGCCTCGGATCCCGTCCGTCCGCTTGCAGCAAGACAGGCCTTAAAGCAAAGATTGCTTTCTGCCGCGCGCGCTCCCTTTGGCGGCGCGCTGCGCTGTATGCCGATGGTTGGCGGTCAGCTTTCACCTGTGAAAACCAAGGGCTTGCGCCAGATCGGCGTTCATGCAGCAACCGTTTATACCGTGCCCTTTGCGGTGGGTGTTATTGCCATGACTACGCCGCAGGATTACCGTGACGGTACGGTTGGAAGGGTGATAAAGTCCGTGGCAGTCAGCCTCATGACGCCGCGTGCAGATGGGGCAGGGGAGGCCTGCTTGTGTGGCAAAACGCTTGCCATCGGCTGCACGGAGGGCTGTTTGACGGGAGATATTGCGCGCTTCGATAAGGAGGGCTATCTTTCCCTTATCGGACGCACGGCGTACCGTATTTCTCTTGTGGGCAACGATTTTATCTGTCCCGAGGAGCTGGAGCTCGCCCTGAAGCAAAGCCCGTTGGTAGCAGATGCTGCCGTGCTGCCCCTTTCCGTGGGGGAGCTTGCGGCGCTGATTTATCCCAATTACAGCGGTATTGAAGATATGCTGGGCGAGGCTTACAGCGAGGACGAGGTGACCTATGCGCTTGACGAGTGGATTGAGGAGATCAATCGCGCACTTCCCGAGGCGCATCGGATTGCGCGCTTTGCGCTTGCCGAGGCACCCCTGCCGCGCAGTAAAACGGGAAGGCTGCAGCGCAAGGTGCTTGCAGAACAGCTAAAGAATGTTTCACAATCGGGGGAGCATTGATATGAGTAAAAAAGTAATCATTTGCAGTGATAGCACGAGTGATTTGAACGGGGAATTGCTTCAGTTATATGACGTACGGATTTTGCCCCTGCGGGTAAATCTCGGCGGCAGGAGCTTTGTGGATGGCGTGGATATTGCACCCGATACGATATATCTGCATTATGAAAAAAGCGGTGAGCTGCCTAAAACTGCTGCACCCAACATGGCTGATTTTTACGACTTTTTTGAGAAAAACACCGCAGACGGTAGCGAGCTTGTGTTTTTTACCATCAGTAAGTCTATGTCCTCTACCTACAACAATGCCCGTTTGGCGGCAATGAAATATCAGGGTGTTTATGTGGTGGATACCTGTAATCTTTCCACGGGCGGCGGCTTGCTGGTTGTGGCCGCCTGCGAGATGGCAAGGGCGGGCAAGAGTGCCGCGGAGATTGCCCGTGCCGTGGGCGAGATGACTGCGCTTGTCGATGCGTCCTTCGTGATTGATAATCTGGAGTTTTTACATAAGGGTGGGCGTTGCTCCGCGCTCGCCGCCCTCGGCGCAAATCTCCTGCAGCTTAAGCCCTGTATTACCGTGCATGAGGGAAAGATGGAGGTTGTCAAAAAGTATCGCGGCAGGTTTGCGCGTGTGCTGCAGGCATATATCGCTGACCGTTTGGGTGACGGTACGGGGATTGATACCTCGCATATATTTGTGACGCACGCAGGGTGTGAGGCCTCGATTGTGGAGGCGTGTGTGGCAGGGGTTCAGGCTATCGTGCCTGACGCCACCGTACACGTGACGCGTGCAGGCTGTACCGTTTCTGCCCATTGTGGCAGAAATACGCTTGGCGTGCTTTTCCTGCGTAAGTAATCGGAAACAGCAAAAGGGACAGCCCCTTATCGGGGCTGTCCCTTTTTTATACTGCTGCCAATAAAAGCGCGGTATTATCCTCGGAGTATTCAATCTCCTCGGAGAGTGCGACGGCGGCCGCAATCGGGGTGAGGCCCTCTGCCGTGACCAGTGCGGCAAAGAGGGAAAGCAGGGCAAGCGAGAGCCTTACGGCGCGTGCAAAATCAATCAGGTATCGAGTGGGGCTGGCGTGGCGGTAAACGAGATATGCAAGAAATCGTTCACAGGTAGATTCAAGCTCTGCGGGAATGGGTGTATCTGCGCTTGCCGCGCGCAGGAAAAGCGAGCGGTGCGCTTCCTCTAAATATTCCAATTTGTCAAGCGGCAGGGGTGCTGCATTTCCGTAACACGCGGTCAGGTCGGCAAGCCTTTCGGTAAGCGGCCGCGACCTGTTGGACAGGATTTTATAAAGCGCCGCACGCTCCTGCCCGACATGAAAGTCCGTGGCGAGGGGAATGGGGGTATGATCTCCGTCAAGACAGATAAATTCGTCATATGCATCGCTTGATAAAATCAGTGCGGCTGCCGCCATGCAGGCGGCGCCAAGCCCTGCCTCTGCGCGGTCGGTTTCATGATAAAAGCGCGGATGCTCGCGGCAGATGTCGCAAAGCCCCTCGTGTCCGAGTGCTTGGTAAATGCGGCAAAGGCCATGCTTGTCAAGGTTTTTACAGCGCTTGTCTGGGGTAAGCTGAAAGCAAGCGCCGTCGGCGTTGAACTGTACGGTTTTTAAAATGCGCTCACCAATGTGGGCAGGCAGAGATTTATAGTAGGCAAGCGTGCTTTCATCTATATCAATCTCCCAGCCGATGCAGCAGCTGTGCGTGCATTTGTCGGCGGTGCAGTAAAAATTTTCAAAATATCGCGGTGCAAGCATACTGCGCGCTCCTTTTTATTATTTTTTGCCGCGTATCATGAAAAGCGGCGAGATGGCAAGTGAGAGCGCGCTGATGCCCACGTTGAGCAGGACGGCGAGTGCCGCAAACAGTAGCAGCGCATCAAATGCAAAGCCAAGTATGATCAGAACAGCCGTGGGGAGAAGTCCGAAATATACAAACATAACCTGTACCAGCGATTTGACGATTTGTGATAGCCCTGTGGATAGGGAAAGGTCGATAAACAGGCCAACTGCACTGCAAAATGCACCGACTGAAACGGTCAGGAGGTACCAGAGCAGCACGGCGGCAGGCTTTGCACGAAGCAGCAGCGCGGAAACGAGAAAGGCGGGGGCAAGGTCCAGTGCGCTATCGGCCAAGCCTGCTAAAAAGGAGTAAAAAATCTTGCGGTGGGCGGTGTCGGGCACAAGGAAAAAGCTCTCCTGCTCGGCATCTCTTGCAATCGGGTTGCCGAGTGCGCGGAAAAAGGCCACTCCCGCAAGCACCAACGCCACGGCAGGGAAAAATGCGGATTTTGCCACAAAGATAAGCAGCGCACAGGCGCCGATGGCCAGCGCCAGATAGGCGACGGCGGTTTTGGTGAACAAACCGAGGAAGGAGAAGCGCAGGCGGTTGTAAAACGCCTTGTGGAAATAAACCGTTGCGCCGTAGCCTTTTGAAAGGCCGCCTCGCTTGATGCGGTCGGTGCGCTCCTTTTTGCGCTGCCTGAGGCTCTTGCTCTGCTGCTGTGCCGCGCGGAGTGCGGCGGTTTCCTCGGAGCGCGCCATCGCTTCCTCGTAAAAATCAGCCTTGATGCGGCGTATGACCAGCACCAGTGCTACAGCGAGGAGAAGCAGGGCTGCAAGGGTGGCGATCAGGGCGGCGGTGCGCCCCTCAAGGGAGAACACCACCAGTGCCTTCAACCAGCCCCAGATTGGGATAAATCTGGTAACGGGCGCGTTGAAGAAGCCAAAGGCGGCGGCAAGCCAATTTCCCCCAAAGCCCTGTGCGTACAGGATAAAGCCGATTGTAAGTGCGCCGACAAGCAGGTAAAGCGCAGGGCGCAGGCGTGCCTTCAGGCGTCCATTTGTAGAGCAGATGGTGTAAAGGAGAACGGAGAGGAGCTTGCCGTACAGCATCAGCAGAAACCAAGCGCCGACCATAGCAAACGCGGTGCCCACGGAAAGTCCCAGGTTGAGAATCATGTTGGGGAGCTGGAACAATAGATAAATGGTTGCAATAAAGGAGGTTCCTGCCTGCATAATCAGGCGGAAGAGCAGAACGGATTGCGGCCGCAGTGGGGCTTGAAAGAGCAGGTTGACGTCTGCCATCAGAAAAATGGAAGAACCGCTTTTATCGGCAAAAAATGCCGAGTAGGCAAGCACGGCAAGGACAATGCCACCCGCAATCAGCTCAACAATCGCAACCTTCTCCTCGTCGGACAGCTCCGCCTCGGGTGGCAATATCTCTTCTACGGCCTCGCCCTCGGTATCCTCCTCGAAAAGGGAGGCGAGCGCGGCCGCACCAATACCGAATATCACACCGATGAGCAGACAGACAATAAGAAATACCGCAACCCAGGTGCGAAAAATCTTGCGTATCTGATTTTTGATGGTGCGTGTCAGATAAAACAGTGTCAGGCGCATGGCTTATTCCTCTGCCGTGGCGGCGTTTTGCTCGGTAATCGAGAAGAACAGATCCTCAAGGGTTTTGCGCTTAATCATCAATTCCTCGCGCGTGACGTTGGCGCAAAGCTCACCGCCTTGCATAATCAGCGCGCGGTCCCACAGCATATCAATGCTGTCAATCATGTGGGTGGAGATGAGCACGGTGCGCCCTTCTTCTCTCATTTCGGCAATCAGCAGCTTTAATTCCTTGATGGCGTGCGGATCAAGTCCAATCATCGGCTCGTCCATCAGCAGAAGCTGGGGGCGCGGCAAAAGCCCCAGGCAGAGATTGAGCTTTTGCTGCATACCCTTGGAAAGCTCGTCACCGAATTTCTTTTTCTTGTCGGCAAGCTCAAAGCGCTCAAGAAGCTCGTCCGCGTATGCGCGGTAGCTGTCAAGCTTGTAGGCGCGCGCAATAAATTCCATATGCTCGTCTACCGTCAGGTTGGGGTAGAGAGAGGGGATTTCCGGCACATAACCGAAAATGCGCTTGGCCTCAACCGATTTGTTCGGCAGACCTGTGACGCGTACCTCGCCCTCATAGCGCAAAAAGCCCGTAATTGATTTTAACAGCGTGCTTTTTCCTGCGCCGTTGGGGCCAAGTAAAACTGCGGTGGTGCCGTGTGAGAGCGTGAAGGATATGTCATGGCAGGCAAGTGTTTTGCCGTATTTTTTGGTAACGTGTTGAACAGTAAGCATGGTAAACTCCTTTTATCAGTTGTGGTTGCGTAAGCCCTTGGGATAGTGATTTTTGAGCCTGCCCGATACCAGCTTGCCGCCGCCAAGCGGCGCACTGGCATAAAGCACTGCGGCAAAGCCGTTTTGCATATGCTGTAATTCCGGGGCGTCGATTTCCTCGCCACGCAGATAGGCGGCTATACGGGGATCGTCCGGCGAAAGCTGAAGCTGTCGCTTGAAGGCTGTACCCAAGGCCGAGAACAGATGATGGTGCGGCTCTACGCGTCCTTTGGTAACGGTGCCAACGGCAACGCCTGCGGCAAATACGCCGCTTTGCGGGATGGGAAAGCGCGGCGCAAGATACACGGTGTCGCGCATACGGCAGAGCCTGCTTGTGGGAATTTCTTCCAATACATCACTAAGAAATGCGGTAACGGTACCATTTTCAGCCTTGGTCAAGGGAGCCGTACCGTCCTTCTTGGGGGGTGTGCCTGTTTCTCCCGCCGTGCGCTTGAGGAGCGCAAGAAATTGCCCCTCACCCGCTGCACGGTGCGGATAATAGCGACGGCAGAATGAAAGGTCGTGACCGCCCATGGAAATGCCGTCTGCCGTGACAGCTGCAACCGCCTCGGCCACGGGAATGAGCGTAAAATCGGGATAGGTATCAAGAAACCATGCTACATTTTCCTCATTTTCCTGGGGTGAGAAGGTACAGGTTGCGTACAGCAGCAGGCCGCTTTTCTTTACACAGCGTGCGGCATTTGCAAGAATTTCGCGCTGGCGCGTGGCACACAGCGTTACATTTTCCTCACTCCATTCCTCATTTGCCACGAGATATTTGCGGAACATTCCCTCGCCCGAGCAGGGGGCGTCAGCCACCACAAGGTCAAACACAGGGCCGTAAAAATCAGCCAGCGCGGCGGTGTCCTTGTTGGTAATGATGGTGTTGGTAAGGCCCATGCGCTCGATGTTGCTTTGCAGAATGCGGCAGCGTGCGGCCACGTATTCGTTGGAAACCAGAATCCCGTCAGGGCCAATGGCAGCACCGAGGGCGGTGGATTTGCCGCCCGGGGCGGCACATAGGTCAAGCACATGCATGCCGCGCGTGACGGGCAGAGCTGCAACGGCACTGACGGCGGAGGGATCCTGCATATATATCATGCCGGCGTGATGCGCGGGGTGTGCGCCTACCTTTCCCTCGTCTGCAAAAAAGGCGTTTTCGGAGAAGGGGAGCGCTTTGCCTGCAAAGGGCAGGAGAGGGAGCAGTGTATCCTTGTTGGCTTTGATGGTATTCACGCGCAGTGCGCGCACGGCAGGCTCTGAAAGCGCAGCCAGAAAGGCCTCAAATTCGGTCGGGGGCAGGAGCTGCTGCATTCTTTTTAAAAATTTTTCAGGAATCATGCATAAGTACCGCCCTTTCTGAAATTATCACAGTAAAAATATTCAAAATTATCCCGTTGGCGCGTCTGAAATTCGCAGAGTGTGGATATAATAAAGTATAGCGCGAAAAGAAAACGGTGTCAATAATTTTTTAAAAAAGGGTTGACAAGAGAAAGGCCTTATGCTATAATAGCAAGGCAAGTGAAGCGGGATGCCCCCGCGCCGGCATGCCGGAGTGGTGGAATTGGCAGACACCCGGGACTTAAAATCCCGTGGAGAGTGATCTCCGTGACGGTTCGACCCCGTTCTCCGGCACCATTTTCAAATTCCATATCGCGGGGTAGAGCAGCTTGGTAGCTCGTCGGGCTCATAACCCGGAGGCCGTGTGGTTCAAATCCCACCCCCGCAACCAAAACGGAAAAGCACCCCTTGTGGGTGCTTTTTTCGTTTTGCTTGCCTTCGGCAAGGCGGGGGTGGGGTTTGAAGCATGCGACTTTCCAGTCGCATGAACCGAGCACGCGGTGGCGCTTTTTGATAATGAACACGCGGCATTTTAAAAATTTTGATAGTAAATAAAAAAGTTGTTTTGCCGCGTGCGTCGGGGTCCATTCCGCCGCTTTGTGGCGGAATGATTGCACCACGTGGCTGCGCCACGTAGCAAATAACCCGAATGAAAAAGGCAACATCCCACCCCCGCAACCAAAAAGAAAAGCACCCCCTCGTGGGGTGCTTTTCTTTTTGGTTTGTGTGACATATCGCTTGCGGTTTGCGGTTCATTTGTAATTATTTCTTTTCGATGTGCGCTTTTTTCCACCACGGCCCCCAAAAAAACGACAAAAATGCACGGCTTGTGCGCCCGTGTCGATATAACGGGAACCGGAGAAATCGCGGTCGAAGCAGAGAGAGCATTTCGCTCAAAAAATTATCTAAAGCACACAAAAACATCAAGTTTAAAACAAGTATAATGTATGTAAAAAGCTGCAAAAATTGTGCAATTTAAACAATTTTTGCACAAAGGTGTTGTTTTAAATAACAACGCTTGGTATAATACAGGGACAAGTATGCGTGTAGTGGCGGGGGAGGTCACCCCCCCGACAAAGGAGAAAAAGTATGTATACGATCATCACACTTGTAGCGACGGCACTGGTAACAGCATTACTGTGCGGATTGGTTGGTCGCCGTTCTGATACTGCGTTTTATAAAATAATGAAAATATTGGCTGTGGCATTTGGCGCAATTGGCTTTTTCCGATTTATGCTGTGTGACAGCTTTATTTACGTCATTAACGGCGGATTGATGGACTTGGTTTATTATGAGAGCACAGACGTCCTGTCCACCGTGCTGCGCTGGGGCTATTTTGCCTGTTATTCGGTGCTGCCAATGGCGGTGTTTACAAAAAGCAGATTGTTCCGCAATCTGGCAGGGCTGTGGTGCCTTCCCTTCGCGTTGCTCTCCTGTGTGTTTTTCGAAAAATACATGATGTATTTTACAAAGGATACAGGCAGAGGCATCTATATGCCCCCCACCCTTCGCGCCGCATATTTCGCGCTTGAGCTGGCGCTGGCGATGACCATTGCGCTATCTCTGCTGGTGAAGGAGCGACACCTGTTCCGTATAACCGACGGTCGGGAGTGGACGCATTTTCTGCTTGCCTTACCGTGCGTGGTGTTTTTGACCATGCCCGTTTATGTGCCGCAATCCTTGATTGGCTATTCCACCCTGCGTGTTGGCACCTTCAACATCTTTCATTTCGCCTGGATGGCTGTGCTGGCGGTAGGCACACTCGTGATTTACCGTATCTTCCGCTTCCGCAGCTATGCAGACCGTTATCATATTTGTCTGTTTTTAACGCTGGTGCTCTTTTTTCACTACAACTCCCTCTATCTGATGGGCTTCAGCCTTCCCCGACTGCCAATTCAGCTCTGTAATCTGGCTGCATTCTTTTATATGCTGGCAATTCCGTTTAAAATGAAGCGCTTTTTTCAATTTTGCTTCATTGTTAATATAACGGGTACGTTGATTGCCATTTTATCACCTGATTTTGCGACAACGGGCATTGGCTTCTGGAACCTGCATTACATATTTGAGCATTCCCTGGTTCTGATCATTCCCGTGCTTGCCATGGGCCTGCGCCTTTTCCCCCGCCTGACGCGGCGCTCGCTGAAATACATGCTGATCGGCTTTTGCTGTTACTTTTTGTTCTGCGCGATTGGCGGCAGCTTGTTGAATATTTTTTCGGATTATACGGGTGAGGAGGTCAACTACTTCTTCATGTTTAATCTCAAAAAGGCAAAAAGCTTTGTTCCCTTTATCTCCTTTGTTGAGGTTCTTCCCGTTACCCTTGGGGCATACACCTTTTACCCCTTAATGATGCCGATCATCTTTGTCGGTTTTTTGTTACTTTGTCTTGTGTTTTACCGTGTAACGCTATTCTGTTATCGGGTAGAGGAGGATCACCTGGCATTACGTAACGCGGAAATTGATCTTTTGGAGGAATGGCGCGGGAAGCCAAGCAGGCGCCCACGCGAATTTAAGGATTGATACGGAGGCTGTTATGTTAGAAATCAAGCATTTAACCAAAAGCTACGCGGGCTCTACCGTTAACGCGGTGGAGGACCTTTCCATTTCCTTGCGCGCAGGCGAGATTTACGGCTTTCTTGGCTCTAACGGCGCAGGAAAAAGCACGACCATAAAGGCACTTGTAGGCATTCACCCCTTTCAGCAGGGCGATATTCTGATTGACGGCATTTCCATCAAGAGTGAGCCCTTGAAGGCCAAGATGCAAATCGGCTACGTTTCGGACAATCACGCAGTATTTGAGCGTCTGACGGGGCGGGAATACGTAACGCATATTGCCAATTTATACGGCGTACCCGCAACCGACGTGGCCGCGCGCTGTGCTGATCTGCTTGAGATTTTTAATTTAAAGGATGCCTTTGACCATCCCATTAAAAGCTATTCGCATGGCATGAAGCAGAAAATTTCCGTGATTGGTGCGCTGATTCACAACCCCAAGCTGTGGGTGTTGGATGAGCCGCTGACCGGTCTTGACCCACAGAGCGCCTATCAGCTCAAAAAGGTAATGAAGCGCCATGCAAAAGCAGGAAATACAGTTTTCTTCAGCTCCCATATCCTTGATGTAGTAGAAAATCTTTGTGACCGCTGCTGTATCATTCAAAAGGGTAAGCTGCAGGGCATTTACGACCTTGCAGAGCTTCGTGCCGAGGGACGCTCGCTTGAAAAAATCTTTATGGGCGTGATCGGTGAAATTGAGGACGGGCTTGAAGATGCGTAAGATATGGAACCTGCTGCATTTGCAGATCGATAACAGGACCGATATTTTAAAAACTGCCTCTCCCCGCAAAATGGGCGTGGCGGTGTTGAAGGTGCTGTTGCTGCTTGCGGTCATTATTGCCGCACTTGCCTTTGGCATGACGCGCATCTTTTTGCTGGGCTTTAAAATCAACGCAGAGCTGATTGCACTGGTGATGCTGGTAACACAGGCAATTTCACTTTTGTTTACCGTCGGACACGTGATCAGCACACTGTACTTATCCCGTGATAACGAGCTTTTGATTTGCCTGCCTGTGACGCCCAATCAGTTCTTTATTTCCAAGGTCCTGTTGATTTATGTCAAGGAGCTGGCCTTTCATTCCATGCTGTTTTTACCGCTGTTTCTCTGTCTTGGCGTTTTTGGCGGCATGCCGGCAAGCTATTATTGCACCATACCGCTTTATTTGATTCTGCTTCCCGTGCTGCCCATCATCGTTGCGTCCTTTCTCAGCATTCCTGTCATGCGGATATTGACGTTTCTCAAGCGTCACGCAGTGCTTGCCATACTGATACTGCTTGCTTTGGTTTCCTTGTGTCTGACGGCATATATTTCAATGCTCTCCTCGCTGATGGAAAGCTTTAACCTGGTAGAGCAGCAGATGCAGATCGTATCGGATGTCAACAAGGCGGTGCTTGCTGTAGGTGGTAAAATCATCGTTTACTATCAGCTGGCTGAAGCAATGCTTTCCTTCTCACTGTGGTATCGCATACCGCTGTTCCTGTTATTATGCGCCCTTCTTTCGTTTGGCACCGTGCTGCTGATCCGTCCCTTCTATTTCCGGATTGCAATGCCGCAGCTTGAAAACCGCACGAGGGCGTATCGCAAGCAACGCAATCATTTCCGTCACGATGGGCCGTTCATCAGCCTGATCAAAAAGGAAGCTGTGTGCATTTTCCGCGCCCCGTCTGAGGTCTTTCAATATTTCCTTTTTACGCTGCTGATGCCCTTTATTGTGCTTTTTTACGACCGTCTTCTGATGACGGCATCCGTCAATCAGGCGGGTGTGAATATGATTGCAGGCTCGCACGTGATGATTATGGCAATTATGGCGATGCTATCCAATATTTCCTCTGCTTCCGCCATTTCTCGCGACAGCGCGAATTTCCACACCTCAAAGATTATTCCTGTCAGCTATTTTACCCAGGTCTTTGCCAAGCTGACCTTTAACGCGATCTTTACACTGGGGGCGCTGCTTGTGACGGCGGCGTTCTCCTGCTTCAGGTATCCTGTATGGCAGGTTTTGCTTGGCAGCCTTGCCATTGCATTTGCCGCCATCGGACATATTGCGCTTTGCCTTGATATGGACATCAAAAATCCCACAATCAGTATGCAGGGAGATGAGGAATCCTCCAAAACGAGCAAAAGCACGCCGCGTGCATTGGTGCTTGGATTGGCAATTGGCTTCTTGATGGGCATGTTTATCATTTTGCAGTCTGCGGCAAAGCATGCGGTGCTGCCGTATCTTCTGCTGATTGCAAGCGCGTTGCTCTTTGCACTGTGGCGTGTGTGGCGATTGGTTCTGCGCGTGGCACTGGCGTATGACAAAATTGAAATGTGAGTGCTTGCTATGAAAAAAACAGTAATTTTGATTTTGATTTTGCTTCCGATTGTATTACTGATCACCATTTCCTTTGCAGGCCGTATTCTTTCCACTTATCAACACATCTCGGTGGAACGCGTGTTCTTCGTCGATGGAGAGGGAGAGGAGCTGGCTGCAGATGCTACGCTGACGATCAGCACGGGTGAAACCGTTGCAACGACAATTCAGATTTTGCCGGAGCTGGCAGCGGATAAGAGAGTCAATTATACATCCTCCGATGAAGCAGTTTGTACAGTGGACACCACGGGTGCCATTACCGGCGTCGGCCCCGGCGTGGCAATCATTATGGTAAAAACTGTTGATGGAAATAAGACAGCCATGCTTTATGTAAGTGTCAGGGCAGACGGCGTAACGGGTGTTACGCTGACACCCGAAGCACTTGAAATGAAGCTGGGCGAAAGCAAGCAGCTACAGGCCGTAGTAGAGCCCTTTGCTGCGCTTGACAAGAGCGTGACCTACACAAGCAGCAATTCCGCTGTTGTGACAGTCAGCTCCACCGGTAAGATAACTGCGGTCGGGGTAGGTACAGCAACCGTAACCGTAATGACTAAGGACGGTGGCTTTACCGATACCTGTACCGTGACCGTAACAACCGCTACACCGCCGCTGCGATTTGACTTCACAAATGCCGCAGGCATTACACAATCGGGAACAGGCTACATCTGCGCCACCCCCGTGGTAGAGCTGGCCCGATTCCTGCTGATTGATGAAGCCCAGATCGGCACGGCAACTATCCACTTCCGCATCATTTCAGGCGATGGCGCTACCGTAGATGCAGATGGCGTACTGACCTTTACACAGTACGACGTCGTGGATATTGAGGTGTACGCAGGAAACATAGAGGATCCCCTTTCGCGTGTGGAGGTCAGGCTTGCCTGGTTCTCCTGAGCGATGACGGATATATAAACAAGGAGGAGTTTACTTTATGAAGCTTTTCAGAAACGTTTTGATTCTTCTGTCTGTATTGTCACTTATTCTGGTTACCCTTGTGGCATGCGGTGAGAAGGAATCGATCAGACTATCAGCGGATAAAACAACCGCCAAGCAGGGCGAGGTTGTCATCTTCAGCACTGTACATGTGACAAAAAAGGGAGAAGCGGCAACAGACACTGCAACCTATGAGATCACGGCAGGTGCCGAATCAGCAACGCTTACAGGCAACAAGCTGACCATTTCCGCCACTGCCGCAGACGGTGCAACCATTACCGTAGTTGCGAAAATGAACGGAATGGTATCCAATGAAATTACTGTAACGGTTGTGATTCCTGAAAACAACATCTCAATTTCTGCGGATAAGAGCGAAGCTCAGCGCGATGAAATTGTCACCGTTACCATCAGCCTGAAGGAGGATGGCCAGAGCATTGCGGCGGATGACGCCGTGCTGTCCATCACCGAGGGCGCGGAGGCCGCTACGCTGGTTGGTACCAGACTGACCATTAAAGCTGATGCGGCAGACGGTACTGTTATCAAGCTTTCCGCCACCTACAAGGAGCTGACCTCAAATACGATTACCGTGACCGTCCGCGTTCCTGTAACGGGTATTACCGCTTCTGCCCCCAAGTCCTTTGTGCCGAGTGGCTCGTTTATCAACCTGACTCACGCGCTGAGCCCCGCAGGAGCTGTGGGCACGGTGGAGTGGGTGATTACCGAGGGTGCTTCGCTTTGTGCCATTTCGGGCAATGCGCTGATGGTAAATGCCGAAGCCGAGGACGGACAGACCATTAAGGTCAAGGCAAAGTGCGGCACGGTGGAGAGCAACGAGCTGGTCTTTACCGTAGGCGAGGAGGAGGAATCCTTCCTGCTGGTGCTTTCACAGAATACATTGACCGTTGACCGCAACGGTGCCACGACTACCGTGCTTGACGTAGAGGTGCTCAACAGCAAGCTGCAGCCTGTAACCGACCGTAGCGTCAGCTTTGAGCTGATCAGCGGTCAGGGGCTGGTGGCACTGACGCCGAATGGCAATACCTGCTCCTTTGCAGCACTGGGCCACGGCGATGCCACCCTGCGCGTCAGCCTGAACGGCACCAACGTGTCCAAAACGGCCAGCATCAAGGTCATCGTGCCCCCTGATGCCGTGACGCTGCCCACAGTTTTTGCAGAGCGTCAGAGCCTCATTTATAACGTTTCGATGATCGATCCCGGTACCAGCCTTGCAGACCGTCTGCCCTTTACGGCAAACGTGGTGGGTACCAATGTTTGCAGCACCTTGAAGTACAGCTTCTCGCACGTAGACGGTACAACGGGCGACGAGGTTGCTACCTGGGCAGATGGCAAGATCACCTTTAACAAGCCGGGACGTGTGACGGTGACCGTATCCTCTGATTCGGGTAGCCGTAACGAGGTTTTTGTTTCCTATACCTTTGACGTAAATACAGGCTATAATGTTTCTACCTACGGTGAACTGAAGACGTTGCTGGAAAGCGCTGCCTACAACGGTGAAATTATCAATATCGTTGTAACCGAGAAGCCTGTGGGCGCAGACAATTACATCTATGGCTACGACCTTGTTCCTGACGCGGCCCTCAAGCCTGCTTCTGCACAGACCTGGCAGGAGGTGCTGTGGCAATCCAGCATCAAGGCCGTGAATAAGAACGTCCATCTGAACGGTAACAACCATAAAATCGACGGCTCCAAGCTCCGTGTGATCTCCAAGGAGGAGCTTGATGCACTGAATGCGCAGAACTACGACCTTGCCGATGTCGGTGCTTTGCTTGCCATTACACCTGAATCAAACGATCCGATGCAGCTTGATGGCAAACAGCATAGCGTTAAGGTTTATAACCTTGAGATTGTAGGTAATACGCCCATTGATTTCTCGGGCGATCTGAACGGATACCGCCCGCTGGGCTGCTATAATACCGGTCTGCAGATCGGCGATGTGCACTACCGCGTGGTGTATCACATTGAAATGAGCAATATCACCGTTTCCCGTTGCAACGTCGGCCTGCGCTTCCGCCGTACAATCAGCAACAGCACGGTGGATAATATTATGGTATACAACTGCTTCTCCAACGGTATTGAAACCGAGGCCTCGATCATGACCTTTGGCAAGATAACCTTTGGTAAATGCGGTGCAGCAGGCCTTGAAATGGTACCGAGCAATTCGAACGGTGCCGGTGATGCGATGGACCAGATACAAAAAATCACCTTTGCGGGTGTGATTGATACAACGCAGAACCTGAACAACGGTCAGACAACATACCTGACCAATTACGGCGCAGGCGGCTATACCGTTCCGATGCTTTTGAAGGGCGTGTTGGCAAAATATCAGAGTTCTCCTACCACGATATCCCATATGATGAATGAAAAGGAAGAATTCGGCTTCGTAACCTTTATTTTCCACGATTTTGAAAGACAGATGCCGAACTACAGTGAGGCAGTTTACCCCGGCTATCAGCAGGGTGGTATTATCGATGCCGAGGATTTGCTCGCAAATGGCGGCGTAGATACCACGCACGAGTACATTCGACTGAAGGTTGAGATCGCAGAATACGGCCTTAATCTCGGCTACGCATTGCTTTACAACCACAATTACGTAGCAAACTAATATCGAAAAAGGCACGGTATGCCGTTCTGGCATGCCGTGCTTTTTTGACGGGAATGTACAAACAGACCTCATTGCCTTGGAAAAGAGCTGTAAAGGGGGAAAACAAAACACCCCAAGAAGGGGGTTATCAGGGGTGAGGTAAGCCTTCACATTCCCGTGAATATGGAAGACACCCTCTGAAAGCCTGAATATACACCATAAAATAGTAAAATGCTGTTGACTTTTTTGTGCATCTGTTATAT
>JAZOSC010000154.1:0-5010 GCA_045656925.1 Eubacteriales bacterium
AGGTGAGGTCTTGCATGTTCGGTTACGTGAAAATTCAAAAAAGTGAGCTGCGTGTGCGCGAATACGAGTATTACCGTGCCGTTTACTGCGGCCTCTGTCGCAGCATGGGAAAATGTACGGGACAATGCTCAAGGCTTACGCTTTCCTATGATTTTGCATTTCTTTCGTTGGTGCGTATGACGCTTACAGATGCTGTGCCGACCTTTAAACGTCGCCGCTGTATCATGCATCCGTTTCATGCCCGTATGATGGTGGAGCCCAATGATGCGCTTTGCTTTGCCGCTGATGCCGCCGCGCTGCTTTCCTATGAAAAGTGCCGTGACGATCTTGCGGATGGGGGCTTTTGGGGGCGCATTGGTGCGGCAATAAGATGTGTTTTTCTGCACGGTGCTTATCGTCGTGCGCGTAAGCGCCACGGTGCGCTTGCCGCCCTGTTGCGTGAGGAATTGGCCACACTTTCCGATATCGAAAGGGAGCAGCGCCCTACGGTTGATGAGCCTGCTGCGGCCTTCGGTAGGCTGCTGGCAGCTCTGATGGCAGAGGGGCTTGCCGCCGATAAGGCACGTATTGCGCGTGTAATTGGCGATAAAATAGGCAGATTTATTTATATTGTAGATGCTATTGATGACCTGACGGACGATGCGAAGGCAGGCAATTACAACCCCGTTTTGCTGACCTTCGGTGCAACACTGGATGAGGCGGCGCGGGTGCTGTTAAGGGATGCGCTGATTGCCTCGCTGCATGATGTGGATGCCGCGCTTGACCTTATTTCTGACGATGCAGACAGCACGCGTCGCACAATTTTAGAAAACATAGTATATCTCGGCATGCCCGCTGCGGCAAAGCGCGTTCTGGCGGGGCGGCATGACGGTAAGGAGGACGGTAGTGAGCAACAATCCCTATAAGATTCTGGGTGTGTCGCCCGATGCGGATGACGAGGCTATTAAAAAGGCTTATCGCGAGCTGGCGCGTAAATATCACCCCGATCGTTATACAGATACCGACCTTGCAGATCTTGCAAGTGAAAAAATGAAGGAAATTAACGCCGCGTACGAGGAGATTATCCGTATGCGTGAGG
This sequence comes from Eubacteriales bacterium, assembly GCA_045656925.1. Classification (GTDB taxonomy): domain Bacteria; phylum Bacillota; class Clostridia; order Oscillospirales; family CAG-272; genus Firm-07. The sequence continues at coordinate 1,079 of JAZOSC010000154.1, forward strand.
CAGGAGCCGCAGCTGCTGCGGGCGATGCCGGGGGCGGTGCTGCCTACGGTGATACGCAGGGGGGCGGATATAGCCGCCGAAGCGGTAATCAGGGTGCTTACAGTGATGTGGGTGGCGGCACCAACTACCGTCAACAGAATTACTCTGCCGATGCGAAAAGTAAGTTTACCCTGATTCGCAATTGCATCAACAGTGGTAATATCAGCGAGGCGGAACGCTTGCTTCAGGAGGTTGATATGGCTGACCGCGGTGCCGAATGGGTGTTCCTCACCGGCTGTGTGCAGCTGCATAAGGGATTTTATGTAGACGCACAGCGCTCCTTTGAGCAGGCTTACCGTATGGAGCCTACCAATAACGAGTATTGGCAGTTCAAGGAGCGCATGCATCAGCGTGCGGGCAATTTCGGCCAGGGCTACCAGACCTCGCAGGGCAGCGGTGCCTGTGATATGTGCAGCACGCTGCTTTGTGCCGATTGCTGCTGTGAGTGCATGGGCGGCGACCTCATTCCTTGCTGCTGATATGGCTACGAGAAGAAGAAAAGAAACGGTGCGCTTAACCGCGGCGGCGGTTCTCACCGCACTTTCCGTTGTGGTGCTTGCCATCGGCTCGCTGGTTGAGGTGCTTGATCTGTCCATGGCGGCGATTGCCTCTCTTGCAGTGGTGTTCGCTGTAATTGAGCTGCGCGGCAAATATCCGTACCTTGTGTTTGCCGCGACCGCGGTGCTGGCATTTTTGCTGCTGCCCGGTAAAACACCTGCGCTGTTTTATGCGGTGTTTGCAGGATATTACCCGTTGTTAAAGGTGACGTTTGAAAAGCATTTTTCCCGCCCCGTTGCATGGCTATTGAAGCTGTTTTCCTTCCTGGCTGCGGCAGCCTTCGCCGTTTTTCTTGCGGTGAAGCTCTTTACAATAGAGCCGCTGCCGATGCTTTCTCAACCGTGGTTATATGTGGCGGCAGGGGTTGTTCTTGCTCTTGTGTTTGTCATTTACGACGTGGCGCTGACGCGTTTGATCACCTTTTATTTGTGGAGGCTTCGACAGCATTTTCGCTTTTTGCACAGAGAATAATAATTCACAAAAGCAACGCATTCGTGCGTTGCTTTTTTTACAGATTGCTAATTTTTTGACAAAGCCCTTGACAGTATGCAGTCAAAGGTATATAATATTTTTTAATCTTATTTTATAAGGGTGCCTGACAGCACCGCCTGGAGGTTCTTATGAACAGAGTGTATAATTTTTCGGCAGGCCCTTCCATGCTGCCGCTTCCCGTGCTTGAAAAAGCCGCTGCAGAGCTGGTTACCTACGGCACGTCCGGTATGTCTGTGATGGAAATGTCCCACCGTTCCCCCGATTATGAGGCTATTATTGCTGAGGCAGAGGCGCTTCTCCGCCGCCTGATGAATATTCCCGATAACTACAAGGTGCTTTTCCTGCAGGGCGGTGCATCTACGCAGTTTGCGGCGATTCCCTTAAACCTGATCGGTCGCACGGGCAAGGCGGATTACGTTGTATCCGGTCAGTTTTCGGGCAAGGCCTTCAAGGAGGCGCAGAAGATGGGCTACGATGTCGTATGTGCCGCTACCACCAAGGAGGATAATTTTGACCACATTCCCGCGCTTACCCGCGATATGTTCCGTGCAGATGCCTCTTACGTACATATCTGCTACAACAACACCATTTACGGCACCAGATATGCAGATATTCCCGATACGGGCGATATTCCGCTGGTTGCCGATATGTCCTCCTGCATTCTCTCGGAGCCTGTCGACGTCAGCCGCTTTGGCGTGATTTACGCAGGTGCACAAAAGAATATGGCTCCCGCAGGCCTGACCATTGTTATCGTACGTGAGGATTTGCTTGATTATGCCGATCCCAAGATGCCCACGATGCTCGAATGGAAGACGATGGCGGAGAACGGCTCTATGTACAATACACCCCCTTGCTACACCATTTATATTGCCAAGCTGGTATACGAGTGGCTTCTTTCCATCGGCGGTCTTGCCGAAATGCAGAAGCGCAATCAGGCAAAGGCGGCTGTGCTCTACGATTATCTTGATAGCCAGAGCTACTATTTTGCTCCTGTAAAGCGTGAGAGCCGCTCGATGATGAACGTAACCTTCGTTACAGGAGATGCGGAGCTTGATAAGCTCTTTGCCAAGGAGGCTGCCGCCAAGGGCCTGAAGAACCTCAAGGGACACCGTTCCGTGGGCGGTATGCGCGCTTCTATCTATAACGCAATGCCTGCCGAGGGCGTGGACGCACTGGTCGCCTTTATGAAGGAGTTTGCCGCCGCCCACCCTAAGGCTTGAAAGGATACACTATGAATAACATTCTCTTGTTGAACAAAATCGCAAAAATCGGCACCGACCGCCTGGATTCCGCCCTTTACACCTGTGGCACCGAGGTAGAGGCTCCTGTTGGCATTATGGTGCGCTCCGCAAAGCTTCACGATATGACCTTTAATCCTGAGCTTCTCGCCATCGCACGTGCGGGTGCGGGTGTCAACAACATCCCCGTTGCACGCTGTGCAGAGGAGGGTATTGTGGTATTCAACACTCCCGGTGCAAACGCAAACGGCGTTAAGGAGCTTGCCATTTGTGCACTTTTTCTCGCTTCCCGTGATATTGTGGGCGGTGTGAATTGGGCGCGTTCTCTGGCAGGCACTGCCGACGTTGCCAAGCAGGTTGAGGCAGGGAAGTCCAAATTCGGCGGCTCGGAAATCAAGGGTAAGACGCTTGGTGTCATTGGTCTTGGTGCAATCGGTGGCTTGGTTGCCAATGCGGCCATCAAGCTTGGTATGAAGGTTGTGGGCTGTGATCCTTACCTTTCCGTTGCAGGTGCCTGGAATCTTGATCATCACATTGAGAAGGCGGCTACCTATGACGAGGTATTTTCCAAATCCGATTATATCACGCTGCACGTGCCCGCCACCGAAACGACCACGGGTATGATTAACAAGGATGCGATTGCAGGTATGAAGGATGGCGTTAAGATTATCAATCTTGCCCGTGCGGAGCTGGTGAATAGCGGGGATCTCGCTGTGGCATTGGAAAGCGGTAAGATTTCTGCTTACGTTACCGATTTCCCGACCGAGGAAACCGTTGCAATGCCCGGTGTCATTGTGGTACCCCATCTGGGCGGCTCTACGGAGGAGGCAGAGGAGAACTGTGCCGTGATGGCCGCAGAGGAGCTTGACGAGTACATTCGCTACGGCAACATCAGGAACAGCGTCAACTATCCTGCCGCGGCGATGCCTGTATCGGCCGTGGCACGCGTTTGCGTGCTGCACGCAAATATTCCTGCGGTGCTTGCAAATATTTCTACCGTGATTTCTCAAAAGGGCATCAATATTGAAAATATGCTCAACAAATCCAAGGGCGAGAACGCGTATACGATTCTTGACCTTTGCTGCCCCGTTACCTGGGAAATTGAAAAGGAGCTGGCCGCGCTTGACGGTGTGCGCCGTGTCCGTGCCATTCATTTCAATTGAGTTTTAAAGAGAGCCGTAGACAGCTACGGCTCTCTTTTTGTGAAAATTTGGTATTCCCCTTGTCAAACAGGGGATAATATGCTATAATTCTTATGAATATAAGATCTGATCATGCGCCATTTGGCGACAGGAGGTACCCTTTGATTATCGCACTGGAAAATGCAAGACGAGAACTGATTGATATGCGCGCCAAGCTGCAGGATTTGGGCAGCGCTCTGCGCGTAGAGGATTTGGCGGCGCGTGTTGCCGAGCTTGAGCAAAAGACAGCAGATCCTTCCTTTTGGTCGGATCCCAATTCATCGAAGGTTTTGCAGGAGCTGAAGCAAAGCAAGGATACCATTGGTGATTACGAGGCACTGCTTGCCCGCCTTGAGGATGCGATTGCGCTTGCCGATATTGCGATTGAAGCCGAGGATGAGAGCTGTACCCCCGAGGTTGAGGG
>JAZOSC010000155.1:0-15545 GCA_045656925.1 Eubacteriales bacterium
TATTCAGTGGCTCCACCAACCTGACAGGCGCACTTACGGTGCGTGTTGACAAGCCCTTCGCCGACTCCACGGCATCCCGCATCCTTGACCTTGTAGAGCATGCCGCCGATAAAAAAGCGAAAAATGAACGGTTTATCACGCGCTTTGCGCGGTTTTACACCCCATTTGTAGTTATATCTGCCATTCTATTAGCATTTATACCACCGTTGCTATCCGGTACCTTTCGCACCGTCTTTCCCATATGGCTTGCACGCGCCCTGACCTTCCTTGTCATTTCCTGCCCCTGCGCGCTCGTCATTTCCGTGCCACTCTCCTTCTTCGGGGGGGTGGGGGGTGCAGCAAGAAGCGGCATTCTCATCAAAGGCTCCTCGTACGTGGAGCAGCTGGCACGAACGGGTATTGTTGCACTGGATAAAACAGGCACGCTGACAACGGGCAGCTTTACCGTTACAAAAATTTTTCCCGTTGGCATTGACGACGGCACCCTTCTGATGCTTGCAGCCGCAGCAGAGCAGGCCTCTAACCATCCGCTGGCATTGGCCCTGCAAAGAGCTGTGAAGGTGTCGCTGCCCACCCTGACCGACACGCACGAGCTTGCGGGCCAGGGCGTCATATCCATCATAAACGGCGAACGGATTGCAGTTGGCAATCTCTCACTGATGCATAAGGAAAACGCCATACCGCAAGCCACACCAACAGAGGGGACCGCCCTCTATGTTGCGCGCAACGGCACGTATCTCGGCTGTATTCTCTTGACCGATACGCCAAAGCAATCCGCAAGAGATGCCATCGCGTCACTCAAGTGTGTAGGTGTGACGCGCACTGTGATGCTGACAGGTGACCGTGAGGGCGCGGCAAAGGCTACCGCAGATCTGCTTGGCATTACCGAATACCGCGCAGGTCTGCTACCCACGGATAAGGTACGCGAGATAGAAATTTTACTCACCGTGCCGCACAAGGGCGCCGTTTTGTTTGCGGGCGACGGCATCAATGATGCCCCTGTCCTTGCACGCGCAGACGTTGGCGTTGCCATGGGCGCACTTGGCAGTGATGCCGCTATTGAGGCTGCGGACGTTGTCCTCATGGACGATGACGTAGGAAAGCTTTCCGTGGCAATCAGCCACGCCAGACGCACGCTACGCATCGTACGGCAAAACATCTTTCTGACGCTTGCCGTTAAGGGCGCCGTGCTATTGACAGCCGCGCTTGGCCTGCTGGGCGCCTGGCAAATGCCACTTGCTATTTTTGCAGACGTCGGTGTTTGTGTACTGGCCGTCCTCAACGCCATGCGCGCCCTTCGAGCATCATAAAAGAGGCAGACGGTATCAGAATTGATACCGTCTGCCTGTTTTTAAAATGCTGTATTCGTAACAAGCGCTGTCCCTGTATCGGTAAAATGAAAGGGAACCTCAACGAGGGGGGAAAGCGCGCGCCGCACCGCGTCCTGCCTGTCAGGCTCTGCATAAAAAAGCAGAAAGCCGCCGCCGCCCGCACCGAGCAGCTTACCGCCAAGCGCTCCTGCCTCACGCGCCCTTTGATATAAGGCATCTATACCGTCGTTGGTGATCGCTGCGGTAATACCGCGCTTTAAGCACCAGGCCTCATGCAGCAGCAAGCCAAACTCGGAAAGGGGTGCCTCTCCAAGCAGCAAATCAACTCCCGCTCTTGCCATATCGCGCATCAGGCAAAGCTCTCTTGTTTTCTCGGGAATTGCCCTGCGGTGTGCCTCCTGCAGCGCCATCGAAAAACGGGAAACCCCTGTGAAAAAGAGGAGAAGATTCCCTGCAAGCGCCGCACGTCTGACAGAGGGAAGTGAAAGCGGCGTTACGGTAAAGCTATCCCCCTCGAAATCAATACGGTTCAGACCGCCAAAGGCTGTCGCAAGCTGATCCTGCACACCGCCGCTCTCGCCGCATCGCACGCGCTCCAGCTCGATGGCCTCCTCAGCCAGCATCAGCGGCGTAACAGACTCTCCCTTTGCCACATGTATGGCGTGAAGCATTCCCACGGCAAAGGCACTGCTGGTGCCCAAGCCCGAACGAGCAGGCAAATCAGCATCGTAGGTAAGGCGCACACGGGAAAGGCCCTGCCAACGCAGCGCCTCACGAATAGCGGGATGCTCAATTTCATCAATCGCACGTACGCGCTCGGTCTTACTGTAAACCAACTCGCTTTCATAAGAAAAAAGCGGCGGCAATTGGCGAAGCGATACATAACAATATTTATCAAAGGTGGTAGAAAGCACCGTGCCGCCGTGCTCACGGTAAAACTCGGGAAAATCAGTACCCCCACCAAAAAAAGACATACGAAACGGTGTTTTGGTTACAATCATATTTGAGGTACCGCCATGCTCTGCTCGTTTTTCACACCCGTATCCGCACATTCCTCTGCCGTACGGGGTACCGCAAAGCGCACGGCACCGGGGCAAATTTCAATCGTGAAATCGTTATCAATCACAATTTCGCCGTCAAGCGAATAACCAAAGCCCTCAGGTGCCACCACGCGCACCGATTTTCCGCGACGGTAAACAATCATATTTTTAAAGCGGGGATCATCAAGGTGCTTGCCCGCCTTATATGTATTCACCAAGCGCACAAAGGTCAGGCGGGAAAGCGGCTTGACAAGGCAAACATCAAGCAAGCCGTCATCGTTTGCGGAATGTGGCGCGCAGCAGTATGCGCCTCCCACATAACGGCCGTTTGATACAGTGCAAAGCAAAATCGCCCCGTCGTTCAGCTTTTCTCCGTCCACCCAAACGGTACACTCGTTTTTCATCGCCACGGCAAGTGCCTTGACGATACCGGTGGTATATGCGTGCTTCCCCCCGACAATCTTTTTGTGCCGCACCTCGTGCATCGTCTTTGCCACAACAGTATCAAAGCCGAAATTCGTCACGTTCAGGGAATAGCGGTCACCGATACGCATCACATCTACCAGCTTTTCCTCTGCTGCCAGCAGCGCATCCAGATCAAGAAAGCGTTCCTTGCCGCCGTAATATTTCACATAATCGTTGCCGCTACCACAGGGATAACAGGTCATGGACCCGTTTGCATGGCCAACCACACCGTGTAAGACCTCATTTGCCGTGCCGTCACCGCCACAGGCATAAAAGCGCATCTGCACGTGCGGCTCTGCCTCCAGACGGGCGCGCACATAGGAAGTAGCGTCCTTGGCAGCCTTGGTGGGATAAAACTCATAATCAAGGTGAGAATATTCTGTTTTCATCTTTTCCTGCAGGGCGGCCATACGTTGTCTGTTATCGCCACCCGCAGTCGGATTATAAATAAAAATATGCTTCATCAAACAGTTCTCCTTGCCCCATTCCGCAAAACGGACTGTATATAAATGTATTGTATCATATTTATATGAATTTTGCAAGCAAAAATCGACACTTGCCAAAAACAGCGAAAACGGTGTATCGCATGAATTCAGCTTGAGATGCATAAAAGCACTTGCAACAGGCCTGCTTTTGTGCTATACTAAAGCCATTCCTTCAGAAAGGAGCCTCTATATGTCATCGTCAACCAAGCAGGCGATCACGGCCTCATTCATCAAGCTTGTATCGAAAAAGCCACTTGAAAAAATCACCGTGCGCGATATCGTGAACGACTGTGGCATCAATCGGAACACCTTTTACTATCATTTTCAGGATATTTTTGCCGTTCTCGAGGAAATCTGCTATCAGGCAACGGCCCGCATCAATACCGAATTGCCCTTCGGAAAAATGCTCGAGGACTTTTTCCTTTCGCTTTCCGATTACGCAGAGCAACACCCAAAGGCCACCCGACATCTCGCCGCTTCTGTCGGCGAGCGCGGAACGGAACGCTATTTCGCGAGGCATCTTGATAAAATCATCTTCGCAAAAATCACCGCGGGGGCACCCGACGCCGCGCTCGATATGCAGCGCACCGCGACCGTTTTTATCAGGCACGCCCTGATAGGGCTTTACCTCGACTTTATCGATTATCAAGGAAAAATTGACAAAAGCAATCTTGCCACGCGCATCGGTGCCTTGGCAGAGGGTGTGCTTGCCGCCTTAAGCCACTAATATAAGGCACCGCTCAACTGTCTTGAAAGGATTTTTTTATGAAACGCGCAAACATTGTAAAGGAAGTCAAAATTATTCACGTGGTCGTATCCGCCCTTCTTCTTCTCTCGGGGCTTTTTCTGGCCATCTGGCCTGATTTCGGTAAACTCGCAGCACGCTGGCTGGTCGGCGCAAATTTCGTGCTGGTTGGCTCGATTCGCGTGCTGGGCTACTTTTCAAATGACCTCTACCGTCTGGCTTATCAGTCTGATTTTGCGATGGGCGGACTTACCGTCATTCTCGGCGTGCTGATTTTTTTATACCCTGCCAATGTGCTGCTTCTGTTGCCTTACGTACTGGGCGCTTACATTATCATAGACGGACTCTTAAAGCTGCAAACGGCTATGGATGCCAAGGGCTTTGGAATGCGAAAATGGGGAGGGCTTCTCTCCTCTGCCATTGCCGTAACAGTGTGCGGCATTGTGGCACTGGTCGGCGCACCTGCCTGGAACGGCATGATTCTGACAGGCGTTGCGCTTGCCGTGGATGCAGCAGAGAACATCTGGAACACCATGGGCACCGTCCGCGTACGCACGAAGGACCAGCCTCGCTTTGAGGAGCTTCTTTAACTGCAAAGGGCAGGCCTTGCCAAATGCGCCTGCCTTTTGTATTTTACTGTAATATCAAGCATTTCCCACACCCGTTATGGCACTTTTTTGCACCGCGCGCACGTGCGCGTGCGCGCGCACTGTGACAAATGCCCTGTAAAAGTAAGTTTTAAACAGGTTAGAATTGACTTTTTCGGCAAAACGAGGTATAATATATAAAGATAAGTGCGGTAACAAGCACTTACCACCAATCCATAAGGAGGGCATTTTATGTCTGACAATACCTTCCGCATCTTCACCGACTCGGGCTGTGATCTCTCCCCTGCGCTGCTTGCAGAATGGGGCATCGTATGTGAAAGCCTGAAATTCCGCTTCGACGGCTCGGAGCAGGAATACGCCAACGGTGATATGCCAACCAAGGATTTTTACCAAAAAATGCGCGACGGCGGCGTAGCCAAAACCGCCGCAGTCAATTCGGAGGAGTTTGCCCTGGCCTTTGAAAAGGCACTTGCCGAGGGACTGGATGTTCTCTACATCGGCTTCTCGTCCGGCATCAGTAACACCTATAACGCAGGGCGCATAGCGGCACGGGAAATGCAGGAAAAATATCCCCATCGCCGTGTAATCGCCACCGACTCACTTTGTGCCTCGGCAGGCGAGGGCTTGCTTGTTTATCTTGCTTACAAAAGGGCAAGCGAGGGTGCCTCGATTGACGAGGTGGCCAAATTCGTTGAGGATACCCGTCTGCACGTCTGCCATTGGTTTACGGTCGACGACCTTGTTTACCTGAAGCGCGGCGGCCGCGTCAGCCCCACGACCGCGTTGGTCGGCAATATGCTTGCCATCAAGCCCGTCATGCACGTGGATAATACAGGCAAGCTCGTTAAGGTTGCCACAGCGCACGGCCGCAAAAAAGCCATTGCCGCACTGGCACAGCGTTATACTGATAGCGCGACCACCCCAACGGAGGGGCACGTATTCATTTCCCATGCCGATTGCGAAAATGACGCAATGCTTCTTGCAAAAATGCTGCAGGATAAGCATGGCGTTAACGTAGATATCATTACCGACGTAGGCCCTGTTATCGGCGCCCATTCCGGCCCCGGCACCCTTGCCCTTTTCTACATCGGCAACGAAAGATAATCAACCACCACACATCATTTTAACGAGGTGCATTATGTCTGACACTCCCGAAAAAAAGGATACAGAGCTGTTTCTTGACGGCCATATGCTGGCACAGATGGCACAGGGCGGCGCGGCACTCCTGCGCTCCAATGCCGAGGAGGTCAATAAGCTGAACGTCTTCCCTGTTCCCGATGGCGACACGGGCGACAATATGCGTATGACCATTGAAAGCGGCATTGCCGCACTTGCCAAGCTGGATTCCAACAATCTTGCAGAGGTTATGCGTACGCTCTCTCAGGGTATGCTTCTTGGTGCCCGAGGAAACTCCGGCGTTATTCTCTCACAGTTTTTTGCCGGCATGGCACAAGGCTTTTCCAGCTTTGAAAAGGCTGATGCCACCACCATCGGGCACGCACTCACGCTCGGTGTCAAGCAGGCATACAGCTCGGTGATGACACCCACCGAGGGCACCATTCTCACGGTGGCGCGTGAATCGGTCGAGTACGCCGTTTCCCGTATCACCGAGGAAAGCACCGTCCGCAGCCTGTTTGCCGATCTGGTAAAGGAAATGTACGCATCGCTTGCACGCACGCCGGAGCTGCTCACCCAGCTGAAGGAGGCAGGCGTTGTTGACAGTGGCGGCGCAGGCCTTTTATACATCATCGACGGCTTTTACAAAATTCTCAAGGGCGAGGTCATCAAAGCGGATCCCCTGCCCACCGAGGAAAAAAAGGAGATGCTTGACCTCTCCGCCTTCAACGCCGACAGTGAAATGACCTACGGCTACTGCACCGAGCTTTTGCTACAACTGCAAAACAGCAAATGTGATGCCGAAAATTTTGATAACAGCATCATCACCGATTTCCTTTGCGGCATCGGCGACTCGGTTGTTTCCTTTAAGACAGGCACCGTGGTCAAAATTCACGTTCACACGCTTACCCCCGACAGGGTGCTTGCCTTCTGCCGTCAGTACGGCGAATTTTTAACGGTAAAAATCGAAAACATGTCGGTTCAGCACAGTGAAATCGCCGCCGAAAAGCCCCTGACCGCCCCTGCTACCGAAATGCCGCACAAAAAATACGGTATGGTAGCCGTCGCCAGCGGCGTGGGCGTTGCCGCCACCTTTACCGAGCTTGGCGTTGATGCCATCGTAGAGGGTGGGCAGACGCAAAACCCCTCAACCAACGATTTTCTTGAGGCATTTGCCAAGGTGAATGCCGACCATATTTTCGTATTCCCCAACAACGGCAATATTCTGATGGCCGCAAAGCAGGCCGCAGAAATATACACCAATGCCGTCATTCACGTGATTGAAAGCAAGAATATCGGCGACGGCTATGTTGCCGTCTGCGCCGCAGATTTTGATTGCGACGATGCTGAAGCAATCACCGCTACCTTCCGCGAGGCGATGGCAAACGTCGTAACAGGCTTTGTTTCCCCCTCTATCCGTGATGCGGAATTAAACGGCGTGCATATTGAAAACGGTGACTTTATCGGCTTTATCGGCAAGCAGATGCTGACCTCTAACAAGGAGCTGACAACCACCGCACACGTGCTGCTTGATAAAATGCTTGAGGACGGCGAAAAATTTATGCTGACCGTGTTCTGCGGCAAGGATTGCCCCGCTGCAGAAAAGGAAGCACTTGAAGCATTTATTGGCGAAAAATATCCCGACCTTGAATGTTATATGCTTGACGGCGGTCAGGACGTTTACCCCTTCATCTTTGTGGCGGAGTAATCACCTGAAAACAAAAAAGCGAGCCTACGTGCTCGCTTTTTTGTTTTCATCCGCATTTTTGCTAACATCCCGTAGGCAGATATCAATACAAAATGTGCCTGTCATTGTCGTAATATCACATTTTGTGATAAATGCCAATATCTCAAAGTGAGATTTACTATAATAATCCTGTAAAAATTTACAGGAGGGTTTTATATGCGATTAAAAGATTTGAGAGAGGATGCCGATAAAACGCAGGCTCAAATTGCCGACTGTCTGCATATCAGGCAAAACACCTACTCACAGTATGAAAACGGGCAAAGGCAAATACCCATTGAATGTCTTATTGCTCTTGCTAAGTATTACAAGACCTCTACAGACTATATTCTTTGCCTCACTGATAACCCAAGGCCCTATTCTAAATAAAACAAAATTTAAATTAAAAACGCACAGAAAATACTTCTGTGCGTTTTACTTTTCATCTTGAAACAAGCGTTCTCATTCGGTATACAATTCATCATAGTACCAGCGTATAGGATTATCATAAATATATTTCATAATAGCATTATAATCCATTTTGCCTCGTACCACATGGTCTATATAGGACTTTTGCCAAATAGCTTTTCCCACGTTTTTCGTAACGACACCTTTAAATTGCTTCACCATTCTATCTACCGTAGGGGCGACCTGTGGTCGCCCGTATTCGCTTACTGCTATCTCTACCATAATATGTAAATGATTTGGCATAATCACAAATGCAGGCAAGGTCACTGTATCATACGTATCATTCCACTTCTCTAACGCTTCATAAACAATTTTACCAATAGTAGATAACGGTAGATTTTGCGGGCGAACACAGTTCGCCCCTACAAGATGCCAGTCGAAAACTTTTAAATCAAGCTCACCAACCCAAAAATAATTTTTCCTCTGTTCAGTACAAATTGTTAAAAAATACACTCCAGGAGAACTGTAATCATACTGTGCCAGACGAATACTTTTTCTTTTTGGCAACTCACTGTTTGTAGTTTTCATAAGCACGCCTTATATTGATGCAATAAATGCAAGTAACGCATCATAGTCACCGTACGGCCATACGGTAATATCGGCATCAATTTTGTTGATAAGATAATCGGTCAGCAAAAATACCTGCATCCCCACCTCGGTGGCGGGAAGAATATCATCGGTCACGTCGTTGCCAACCATCAGGCACTCGGCAGGTGTAACCCCAAGGCGTGCCGCCACGTCGCGATAATAATGGGGGTTCGGCTTGCTTGACGTACAGTTCTCATAGCTTGTCACCAGCGCAAAATCAGCAGGAGTCAGCCCCACATAGCCCATGCGGGTTTCGGTGGCAATCAGGGGGAACACGGGCGCGGTTGCAAGCGCCGTAATGAAGCCCCTTGCCTTCACCTTATCCACAATGTTACGGGGACGTGCATCATAAAAGCACGCCTGCTTGGTGCCGATAAAAACCTTTTGATAAAAGTAATCAAAAACCGCTTTGCGCGGTGCTTCTCCACCCTCGTAAAAGGCGTTGAAGGTCTGCCAGAAGACCTGCTCGTTGGTCATCTCCCCATTGTTTTTCATAATGGCGTGAATGCCCGCCCAAAGCGCCTTCATAAAAGTGTCACCGTCGTAGCCATGCTCTATCATCGTTCCCGTCAGAAGCCCGAAATACGCATCCAAAAACGCCTTTTGATCCATGGGCAGCAGTGTGGCATCCAAATCAAATAAAATTGCCCTGATAGCCATTTAGAAGGCCTTCCTTGCCGCCAGGTATGCATTTTGCATAAAGAGCGCATCCTCACTCATCGTCCCTGCCGATTCGCAGATGATGCGAGGGCAAAGATTATCTCTCGCAAGCGCCTCGGCAAGCGGCTCAAACCACGGGCCGTAGACCTCATCTGCAAAGGTCAGATGACGCTTTTCGCCTGCATCGGTAAACTCGATTTTAGAGAAGTGGCAATGCATATAGCGTGCCTTTTCATCCCCCAATTTTTCAGCAACCGCATCAAATACACGGCGATAGCTGTCACAGGTTGGGAAATAACCGCCGCGCTCACGGGCATTCATATGACCGAAATCCACGACAGGATACAAATGCGCGTCAATAGAGCAAAGCTCCAGCACCTCGGGCAGCGTACCCAGCTGATTGAGCTTGCCCATCGTTTCAAGCCCCAGATGAATAGGTGTATCCCCCACCGCCTCCAGCGTTTTTTCAAGCGTATCGCGCGCCAGGGCCATTGCCTCCTCACGGCTGATTTTGGCAGCAGAGCCGCTGTGAATCACAATGGTATCCGCACCCAACCACGCTGCCGCCTGCAAGGAGCGCTCAATATATCCGATGCTTTTCAGGCGTTTTTCGGGATCCGTACCCGACAACGAAATAAAATAGGGGGTATGAAGCGACAGCTCTATACCGTGCTTAACCGCCTCCTCCCCAATTGCGCGCAGAGTTTTCTCGCCCGCATTCAAGCCGTTTCCTGCCTCAAATTCATATGCGCCAAGTCCTAACTCGGCTAAATATGCAGGGGCTTCAACAGTAGATTTATGCCCTGCGTGATAAAAGCTCTCGCTGTTTCCGCCGGGGCCGAAGATTGCTTGCTTTCTCATTTCATTCTCTCTCTTATTTCATCAGTAATGGGGTTGCCCGCACGCACGTCAGGGGCATTCTTATACTTTTTATAATAACGGCGCAAGGGGCCACGCTCCAGCCTGCGCTTAAAACGCGTCAGCCCATCGTGCCTATCCCAGATAGGGGGCACAAGAATCGCGTACGCACCGCAAAGCTTGGCGCAGCATACATCGGTGAAAATCTGATCACCCATCAGTGCGGCCGTCTTTGGCACACCGCCAAGAAGCTTTATCAGACGCTTTGCCTTACGCGGCAACGGCTTGTGGGCATCGCACAAAAATGGAAGCCCCAGCTCGCTGTTAAAAAGCGCTACACGTTCTCCGTGATTATTGGAAAGGAAGCCGACGGAAATACCCGCCCGCTGCAGGTCGGAAAGCCACAGACGAAGCCTTTCGTCAGGCAGGGGCTGCTCATAGGGTGCCAGCGTATTATCTATATCCAAAAGCAGGACGGTGATGCCCCTTTCCCTCAGATGGGCAGGTGTAAGCTCATAATACGCCCTGAATGTGGCATCGGGTTGAAAAAATGCCATAGCCAGCTCCTTTCCTTTTGTATACTATATATTTTAACACAAGTACTCCATTTTTGGCAAGCCCCACCGCCAAAAAAGCTTTTCCCGAAAAAAACTATATTTTTTTGAAAATTGCTATTGACAAAATGACGTCATCTGTGGTATTATTGTATGGCAGTTTTGAAAACACACCGCAGGCGGGTGTAGTTCAATGGTAGAATTCCAGCCTTCCAAGCTGGCCGCGTGGGTTCGATTCCCATCACCCGCTCCATTGTATGCGCCTTTAGCTCAGCTGGATAGAGCAACTGCCTTCTAAGCAGTAGGTCGGGGGTTCGAGCCCCTCAAGGCGCGCCACTGCAAAATTTCATATGGTGAGTGTAGCTCAGTTGGTTAGAGCGCCAGGTTGTGGCCCTGGAGGTCGTGGGTTCGACTCCCATCACCCACCCCAGAAAAAGAAAAGCCCCCTCGTGGGGCTTTTCTTTTTTACGGGACTTACCTCAAAATACTGCACCGATTTTCCCTTTTCTCTTGATTCCCCGCCCCCGCCGTGCTATAATGGTTTTACCGAAAACACCTTTATTCCGAAAGGACGATCGTCATGAAGCTTCTATATTTCTCTGCCATTTCCAATATAAAAATGTCAGGCGGCACGACCGCCGAGGTAACGGTATGAGTGCTTATACCGAGCATTGCGGTCTTCCTGCCGAAACGATACGCCGTTATAACAGCGATCTTGCCGAGCTTTTCAGTCTTTACCTGAACGTCATGCCAAGCGCTATTGATAATCAAATGGTAAACGACCTGGCAAATGCCTGCGGCATCACAAGAGCCGAATCCTATGCACATCTGCTTGCGGCAATGGCAGGCCTTGACCCGACGGGAGCTGACCGTCACTTCTTCCGCTATTGGCTGGCCCCCGCCATCAGGGAGCTTACTATGCGCGACTACACAGAGGATGCATATTTCAAAAGCATCAAAATTCCCACGGCAACAAAGGGGAAATGGCTGCTTTGCACCCAGCATCTGGCTCCGCTTGAGGCCTTTGTCTGCAACGATTTCGTCATCACGCAAGACCGCCGTATGCTTCCCCAAATCGGCTTTTTCAACGAAGCATATCCCTACCCCGCCATGCTGGAGGGGGGACGGGAATGGATGACGCTACTACCGAATGAAATGGTGACTACCTATCCTGCAATCAAGAAAGCGCACGGCCGTGTGCTGACCTTTGGCCTGGGGCTTGGCTATTTTGCCTTCCACGCCGCGGAAAAGCAATCTGTGGAAAGTGTGACTGTGGTGGATATCAGCCCCGACGTGATTGACCTTTTCCGCACGCACATTCTGCCCCAGTTCCCACATCGGGAAAAAATCAAATTGGTCTGCAAGGACGCCTTTGCCTTCGCGAATGAGGATATGGCAGGCAATTTCGACTTTGTTTTTGCCGACATCTGGCACGATGTGGGTGACGGCAAGGAGCTTTACCTGAAAATGAAGGCTTACGAAGCAAAAAATCCCGATATCACCTTTACCTACTGGCTTGAGGACACTATAAAATGCTATCTTGACAAATCCTTATGGTAACATACGGGGGGTGGGAGCGCTACGGCAGCTCCCACCTTTTGCATAAAAATCAAAAAGGGGGTTGACAAACAAAAGGAGTTGTGCTAAACTGTCAGCATAAAGGCGATGACCGAAAATCAGTACGCACAAAAGCTTCGCGCAGAGAGCCGTCGGGTGGTGTAAGACGGTAGGGGCATTGTGCCGAATACATTTCGCGAGCTGCGCACCCAAAGGCACCCTGCCCGGTAGGCTGCGACGGGTTCACCCGTTACTGTGAAAGGACATGTCTGTGTCGTTAAGGCCGTACCCGTAAGAGTACGGTGAAAAGAGGTGGTACCGCGTATCGCATTGTGTGATCCGCCCTCATGCTTTAGCAGAGGGGCGGCTTTTTTTGTGCCTGCAGCTCCTCTTAAATCTAACAAAGAAAGGACTGATGAAACATGGCACAAACAACATTATCCGTATCCACCAACGCGCTTGTTTCCGCACCTATGCTCCTGCTCTTTTTCGGGCTGATGATTGGCGTGGGGCTCTATTGCCGCAAAAAAGCAACCGACGTCAACGGCTTTGTACTTGGTGGGCGCAGCGTAGGCCCGTGGCTGACTGCCTTTGCCTTCGGCACCTCCTACTTCTCCGCCGTTATTTTCGTCGGCTACGCGGGACAGTTTGGCTGGAACTTTGGTCTTGCCTCGACCTGGATCGGCCTTGGAAACGCCTTTATCGGCTCGCTCCTTGCATGGGTTGTTCTTGGCCGCCGCACGCGTATTATGACGCAGGCGTTAGGCTCACGCACCATGCCGGACTTTTTTGAAAAGCGCTACCAATCCCCCGCACTGAAAATTGCGGCCTCCGTTATCGTATTTATCTTTCTCATTCCTTACACCGCCTCGCTCTACAACGGGCTTTCAGGCCTCTTTCATGCAGCCTTCCACATTCCATACTGGGTGGTTGTCGTGGTTATGGCCGCACTGACGGGCGTATACGTCATTTTCGGTGGATATATGGCCACCGCCATCAATGATTTTATTCAGGGCATCATTATGCTGGTTGGCATCGTAATCGTTATCATTGCCGTATTGCAGGCAAACGGCGGCGCCGCCGTTGCCATCGACACGCTTTCGAAAATCCCCTCTCCCTACGCAGAAAGCGCAACCCAGGCAGGTGCATTTACCTCTTTCTTCGGCACACAACCCTTCTACCTGCTGATTGTGGTTCTGCTGACCTCGCTTGGCACATGGGGACTGCCCCAGATGGTTGGCAAATTCTACTCCATTAAAAATGAGGATTCCATCAAAAAGGGCACCGTAATCTCCACACTCTTTGCCGTTGTTGTGGCAGGCGGCTGCTACTTCCTTGGCGGCTTTGGCAGATTGCTGCAGAACAACCCTGCAATTTACAAGGACGGCATCGTCGGCGGTGTGGTGTTAAACGACCGCATCATTCCCACTATGCTCTCCTCCCTCTCCCCCATCGTTATTGCGTTGGTCATCGTGCTGGTGCTCTCCGCCTCGATGTCCACCCTCTCCTCTCTGGCACTCACCTCCTCCTCCACCCTGGCACTTGACGTGATTTTGCCTATAACAGCAAGAAAAACCAAAAAACAGGTAACAGAGAAAAAATCCGTATTGGTGATGCGCCTGCTTATCGTATTTTTCGTTGCCCTTTCCGCTGTTATCGCCATTCTCAAGGACAGCATCTGGGCGAATTCCGTATTCATTGCTCAAATGATGGGTGTTTCCTGGGGTGCGTTGGCAGGCTCCTTCCTTGCGCCCTTTCTCTACGGCTTATACAGCAAAAAGATTTCCAAGCCCGCTGTTGCAGCCTGCTTTGTATTTGGTTCAGGTCTTGAAATCATGCAGCTGCTGATCAGCATGAATCTTTTTAGCGTGTCGGACGGCTTCCTTGGCTTCATTTTCAAAAATTCACTCTACTCGGGCGTATTTGCCATGCTGGGTGGCCTCATCATTGTTCCCGTGGTCAGCCTGTTCACAAAAAAGCACATTCCCGAAAACGTGGAGCAAACCTTTGGCTGCTTTGACCATTGCGTCACCACTGATATTACCGACTCGCTCGGCTAAAAGGAGAAAATTTATGACAAGAAAAGAACAAGCAATGAAGCACTTTCAGGCAGGCTACAACTGCGCGCAGGCAGTTTTTGTAACCTTTTGCGATTTGACGGGCTTTGATGAAAAGACCGCGCTGCACCTTGCCGCGCCCTTTGGCGGTGGCTTTGGACGGCAGCGGGAGGTATGCGGAGCCGTTTCGGGCATGTG
Organism: Eubacteriales bacterium; assembly: GCA_045656925.1. Taxonomy (GTDB): domain Bacteria; phylum Bacillota; class Clostridia; order Oscillospirales; family CAG-272; genus Firm-07. The sequence continues at coordinate 14,454 of JAZOSC010000155.1, forward strand.
TCTGACCATCGGCGCACTATACGGCTATGATGATGCAAAGGATATAAATGTAAAGGCAGCACACTATCAGGCTGTACAGGAGATTTGCAAGGAATTCCGTTTGCGCGCAGGCGGCAGCATCATCTGTCGCGATCTACTGGCAGAGGATGGCAAAGATACCGCACATACCCCCTCGGCACGCACCGATGCCTACTATAAAAAACGCCCCTGTGCCGAGCTTGTCGGAGAAGCGGCAGATATTGTAGAGGCATATATCAAAAAACACCCTCTTGCTCAAAAGAGTCTTAAATCATAAACAACAAAGACATCAATCACCCTGCCGCCTATTCCCAAATCTTGTTTTTCGAAATCTGTTTTCAAAGCATTTTGCAAATAAATCATTCATCATAAACAAAAAGCGCGTGGGGCTTCTGCCCCACGCGTTTTTTTACAGTTTACTGATCGTAAGACGGATTGAACGCATAGAAATTTTTGCTGTCAAGCTGATCCTGTGCAATACGAAGTGCATCGCCGAAGCGCTGGTAATGCACCAGCTCACGCTGACGGAGATACTGAATGGGATCGCGCACGTCGGGATCGTCAACCATACGCAAAATGTTGTCGTAGGTGACACGCGCCTTCTGCTCTGCCGCCAGATCCTCGTTGAGGTCAGCAATCACATCACCCTTGACACCGACGTATTTCATATCAAAGGGTACGCCCGAGGCAGCTATGGGATACAGCCCCGTGGTATGGTCCACGAAATAAATATCCATGCCTGCCTTTTTGATCTCCTCGGGAGAAAGTCCCTTTGTCAGCTGATACAGAATTGCCGCAATCATTTCAAGATGCGCCAGCTCCTCGGTGCCTACATCGGTCAGAATCCCGCGCACCTTGTCATAGGGCATGCTGTACCGCTGATGCAGATACCGCTGCGAGGCAGCAAGCTCGCCATCAGGGCCACCCAGCTGCGATATGATGATTTTGGCATAGTTGGCATTGGGGTTTTTGATCTTGACGGGATATTGCAGCTTTTTATCATAAATCCACATAGGTCAGTTAGCCTCCTTTTCCCAAGGCCACGGGCCGCGATACCATTGCCACTCCGAACAG
>JAZOSC010000156.1:0-2673 GCA_045656925.1 Eubacteriales bacterium
CGAAATAGATGTCGATTGTTCCCTCATACTCGTATTTATAAATACCTTTACCTGCACCAAGGTCTATAAAGGTACATTTATTTCTAAAGAAATCCTCGTTAGCATAAATCGCTTCACCGTTGACAATAAGGTATTCTCTATCCGCACAATCCACCATTTGGTTTGCCGCACCAAAAAAGTCAAAGTCGGGATTATCAAGATTTCCGCTGAAATATATCGCACCTCGCACGGGTTCTCTATCTTCAAAAATGTCGTTACCGCCCAACTTCAACACTTCTTCGGCTATGCTTTCAACCACCTTGTTCGTGTCTTTGTTGTATTCTACCTCGATATTCACACCCTCGGTGTCGGTCAGAAGCGTTGTGGTGGGAGAAAAGAGAGTCACCCCCTCTACCGTTCCGTCCTCATTGGGCGTGTAGGTAATCGGCTCTTTTCCATCCTCCCAATCGGTTGCCTTGTTACCCACCTCTACTTGCAGATTGTCCACCGTTATATAGTCACCTGCGCCCGTTGTGATCCAACCAGCATACAAATCTAACTTCAAATAATCGGCGGTATCGTTTTGCGGTATAAGGAATGTTTTATTTGCTTTTTTCCCTTTGTCTGTGGAAAGATCGTTGAGAAATTTGTTGTCTGCATACAATCTTGTGGAAAATGCGCCACGGGAAGCCGCACTTTTGCAATCAACAAAATCAAAAGAAATTGTAATTTCTTTACCCACAAAATCCTTATACTTGCCAAGCGCGAAGGTAAAGCTGCCGCCACCATTGGTGCTTGTAAAGGTTTGTCGGTTGCGGTCAACGGAAAGTGTACCTCCGCTTACAGACACCGCATTTTTATTCACCAAATTTTTGCCATACTGGGTGAGAGTAACACTTCCAAAACCATCCACTAAAGGACTGGTTAATTTCACCGAAATATCGTGCTCTAACGGAGATACTTGCTTCAAGACCACCGATTTATTGCCCGTTTTTCTTGACCTGATCGCATTCGCAAATGTGCCGTTTGCTACCGCTTTATTAAAACTATCGCTGTCGTTCTCAAGCACACTTACACGATCATCCAATGCAGCAAATAGATCCTCGTGAGCATTATTAGATGTATTATGCTCCGTGCCGAGCTTTTCAGCAAACAAAGCATAAAGGTTTCCATCGCTCTCCTGTAACCCCTCAAACGCGGCAAACACCTCGTGTATTTTATCAATCGCACCGATTTCCTCGTCGTCAAGCAGCTCCACCAAGGTTTCAAGGTGCTTCACCTGCTCCGCAGTCATCAAGCCCTTGTCCTCGCTTGAAGCATCACCGATGATCTCGGCCAGCGCATCCTTCTTGGCGTCCGCCTTGCCGGCAAAAAGCTTCTCGTGAGCGCCATCAGAATCAGCGTGCTCGGCAAGCTCATCCGCCAAAGCATCAAACAATGTCTTATGGGCTTCGGGGTCAGAGCTATGCTTATCCAAAGCCTGATCTATCAGGCCAAGAGCCATATTTGCTTCTGTAATAACACGATTCAAAAAGGCAACAAGACTATCCTTATCATCCAGCATAGCCGCATAAAAATGACGTTTGATCTCTTTTGCGCGCATACCGGCGCCCGAAGGTGAATCCGGCAATACAGAAGCCGTCTTGCGTCGCAGTTTTTCAATTTCCTCCGCGGTAATATCACCGATCCGCGTTTTGGCATTTTCGTTTTCAGCCATTAAAACATCCCCCTGTTCGTTTGATTGATCTTATAAAGCACCGTCATGCCCGCCACCGCGCAATCTTCATCGCCCTCGGAGCGGTACATGAAACGGATAAAATTGAAATTGCGCACGTTCATGCGCTTGGTTACACTCCCCGCAAAGGGCGCGAGGAACGTGAAATTGTCAAAATCGATATCGTTAAAATCAAAGCCCTTAATGCCGCGCGCCTGCCACGCCGCTTCGCTTTTGGCCGTCTCAAACCCAAAACGCACGGTGCCGCAATCGCTTGCCGTCGCAACCGAAAGCCCAAGCAGTGTCTTACGCTCCATATAGGTGCCAAGATCATACATGCCCGAGATCCACGTTGCCACCACAGGCGTATGACTGATCAAATTGCCGCCCATAAAATACGGCTCTACCGCATCATAGTCTATCACGGTGATCGGAAAATTGCCCGGCGTCCGCAAAGAGAATTCCTGTTCCACGGCATCTGCATCACACACCACCGCCTCAGTAAACGGCACCGAAAGTCGGAACCCATCTTTTGTCGGTTTCATAACAGCACCGCCGCTGGCAACTAAGGAAAAGGTCAGCGCGCCAACATCAAGATCTTGCACCAAATAGCCTTGGCTTGCATTTAACCCGGATCCTTCGGCGTTATCCACCCACACCTTCATGCCTTCATACATTTGAAGATAAACTTTCTCGTCGTTCGGGATGTTTATTTTCCCATCCTCCGCGAGTGTTGCATTCTCAAAAAGCAATGAAAATAACTCGTAATTGAAAGTAATGTGATCCCCGTTTTTGACAGTCATGGCATCACTGTGATAAAACACACGTTTCTCGTTGTCAAAGCCAACGTCGGCATTTGAAAATGATATCATTTCGGAATCCGCAAAGGTGCCCTCCTTGAAGGCACACACCCTGCCCTTCTCGTCGCCAAACAGAAGTGTGTCGTGCCACGTGGCAAACACGCGCGCCGGGATGTGATC
>JAZOSC010000157.1:0-4456 GCA_045656925.1 Eubacteriales bacterium
GTGGCATATTTCCTCTTATCCGAAAGCGACCGCACCGCTGCAGAGGCGGCCTTTATCCGCGCGGCACGGTAAGAAACAGCAAACAGCAGGAGCGCAAACGCGCTCCTGCTGCTTATTTTATATGATTTTAATGCAGTGTTCCAACCAAATGGTTGATAAACTGTCCTGCGGTGCGGCCCGAGATGCCGCCGTGGTGCATTTCCCAACGGGTGGCCTCGGCAAGAAGCTCCTGTTCGGGTATTTCAAGCCCCTCGCGTGCGGCAAGGGTTTTTACAATATTAAAATATTCCTCGCGCGTAGGCTTTGAGTAGTTGATGGCAACGCCAAAGCGCGCGGCAAGCGAGAGCTTTTCTTCCATTGTGTCGGAGTGATGCACGTCCTGCTCGGTCATACGGACGTCCGACCTATCGCCCCAGGTTTCCCTGATGAGGTGACGGCGATTAGAGGTTGCGTAAATCAGCACGTTATCGGGCTTGGTTTCGACACCGCCCTCAATCACGGCCTTGAGGAACTTATACTCAATTTCAAATTCCTCAAAGGAGAGGTCGTCCATATAAATGATAAATTTATAATTGCGATTTTTGATCTGGGCAATGACCTGCGAGAGGTCCTCAAACTGATGCTTGTAAATCTCAATCATACGAAGACCGCGGTCATAGTACTCGTTGACGATCGCCTTGATGCTTGTCGACTTTCCCGTGCCGCTGTCGCCATAGAGCAAAACGTTGTTGGCGCGCTTGCCGGAAAGAAACGCCTCCGTATTCTCCACCAACGCCTGTTTTTGCAGCTCGTATCCCACAATATCGCAAAGTTTGACCTTTTCCATATTATAAATGGGCTGAAAAACAACTCTGCCGCGCTCACTGTGGCGAATACGGAAGGACTTGTTCAGACCAAATTCACCCACGCCATAGGCGGCGTAGAAATCGGTCACATGACCGAAAAAGGCATCGGTATCGGGGGCAGCAGCAAGCTTTGCCGACAGGGCCCTTACATGATTACTGACACTTTTGTTATACATCAGCTCGGGCTTTTCAATCGCCTTGTATGCAGTGATGACCGAAAAGCAATTCACATCAAGTGCCTGCTCAAGCGCACTGAAGTCATAATGAAAGAGCTTCACAAATGCGGCGCAGTCCTGCTTGGCAAAAATATTGACGCTTCCCTCTCTTACCCCCATCTTTTCACAGGTCAGGGTAAAGGGGTTCTCACTCATCATCAAAAGATATGTGAGGTAATTCTGCCAGAGGTTGCCGTCAAAGCCGCATTCCGTGGCAAGCACCAGCAGGCGCTTGACCTCGCGGTAGACACGCGCGCGAAGCGCAGCACGGTCAGCATGTGCCTCTCTCGCCTCACGGCAGATGGCGGAAAGCCTTGCAAGAATAGAATCCTCGGGCAAATCGCCGTAAATCAGCAATTCTGATACGATTGTATCCATAAATCAGTATGTCTTCTTGGTATCGCAGTAGATGCAACGGCAGATGCGATGCTCGGCATTCACAACACGGAAAATCTGTCGAAGCTCCTGCTCGGTGGTGGTAATGCAACGCGGGTTTGCACACTGAAAGTCGTAAAGATAGGTTCCCTCTGTATTCTTCTGCACACGGGCAGGGTTTCCCTCCGCCTCACGAATCAGCTTGAGAATCAATGCCATACGCATATACTTGCCGTTTCTGACCTGCTTGAAGTAGCAGGCACGGGGATCCTCGTCAACGGCAACGCTGATTTCATTGACACGGGGCAGCGGGTGAAGCACGATGAGGTCTTTCTTTGCGGGCACAAGCTTTTCGGGTGTGAGAATGTAGGCATCACGCAGGCGCAGATACTCCTCAATATCATCAAAGCGCTCCTGCTGCACACGCGTCATATAAAGAATATCCAGCTTGGGCATCACGGCCTCAAGGTCGGTGGTTTCCGTATAGGTAAAGCCCCTGTCCGCAGGAATTTCATTCTTGACGTAGCCGGGAAGCTTCAGCTCATCGGGCGAAATCATCACAAAATTGATATTCTCATAGCGGCAGAGTGCGGTTATCAGAGAGTGAACGGTACGGCCAAACTTAAGGTCGCCGCAAAAGCCTACGGTAAGATCCTGCAATCTCCCCTTCTCGTGCTTGATCGTCAACAGGTCTGCCAGCGTCTGGGTGGGGTGGTGATGACCGCCGTCACCTGCATTGATGACGGGAATGCTTGCATTCTGCGACGCAACGAAGGGCGCACCCTCCTTGGGGTGACGCATAGCAATAATATCGGCATAGCAGCTGATGACCTTGGAGGTATCGGCAACGCTTTCACCCTTGGAAGCAGAGGTGCTGCTGGCAGAGCTGAAGCCGATTACGTTTCCGCCCAGCTCGTACATTGCTGCCTCAAAGGACAGACGGGTACGGGTAGACGGCTCAAAAAACAGCGTAGCAAGCTTCTTGCCACGGCAGGCATCGCTGTATTTCGAGGGGTTGGCGATCATATCCTCTGCGGTTGTCAGAAGCTCGTTCACCTCCTCAACCGATAAATCAAGAATATCAATAACACTTCTCATGGTGAATCTCCTTCCGTGGCTTACGCCTTTGCGCCGTTTACGGCAAGATAGCTTTTAATGCGTGCAACATTCTCGGCGTTTGCAGGATTCTCCTCAAGATACTCAATAATATCGTACACGTCAACAACAGAGTATACAGGGAATCCAAACTCCTCGCCAACCTCTGCCATAGCAGATTTTTCACCCTTACCCTTTTCCTTGCGGTCAACCATCACGAAGGTTGCGGCAACTCTGACACCCTCAAGAGAGGCAAGGTTTGCCATGCTTTCACGAATGGCGGTGCCTGCGGTGATCACGTCCTCCACAATGACGACCTCCTCACCTGCTGTGGGCTTGTAGCCAACGAAGATGCCGCCCTCGCCGTGGTCCTTTACCTCCTTGCGGTTGAAGAAGAAGGGTACATCAAGCCCCTCTCTCGACAGTGCAACGGCAGCAGAAACGGCAATCGAGATGCCCTTATAGGCAGGGCCGTACAGCACGGTTCTCTTTTTGCCGATTTTCTCGAAATAGGCCTTGGCATAAAATTCACCGAGCTTTGCAATCTGGTCGCCCGTCTTGATATCGCCTGCATTGATAAAATAAGGAATCTTGCGTCCACTCTTGGCGGTAAAGTCGCCAAATTTCAAAACGCCGGCACCCTCCAAAAACTGAATAAACTCTCTCTTATAGCTTTCCATGGTAAATCTCCTTAACCAACAAATTCTTCCACGCAGCGCAGATATGCGGCAACGGGATCGGCTGCGGCGGTAATCGGTCTGCCAACCACGATATAATCGGAGCCGATCTCCTTGGCGGCAGCAGGTGTCATCACGCGCTTCTGGTCACCGATATCGCCGTCTGCAAAGCGCACACCGGGAGTCACGGTGAGGAATTGGCTGCCACAGGTGTCATGCACCTTCCCCGCCTCCAGCGGCGAGCATACAACGCCGTCAAGGCCTGCAATTGCAGCATTTTTTGCATAATGCAGAACGACCTTGTCAATCGGCTCGCGAATGAGAAGGTCCCTTTCCATACGCTCCTGGTCGGTGGAAGTGAGCTGGGTAACAGCAATCAGTAAGGGACGGGTGCCGTCCTCACGCGTTAAGCCCGCAAGGGCCGCCTCCATCATAGAAACGGTGCCTGCCGCATGCAGGTTGGTCATATCCACGTCAAGACGGGATAAGACCGCCATAGACTTCTTCACCGTATTGGGAATATCGTGCAGCTTAAGGTCAAGGAAAATCTTATGGCCTCTGCGCTTGATCTCGCGCACAATGGCAGGACCTTCCGCGTAATACAGCTCCATACCGATTTTAACAAAGGGCTTACGGTCAAGTCCCTCAAACAAATCAAGAAACGCAAAGGTTTTTGCGGCGCTGTCAAAGTCGCACGCGATAATGACGTCCTTCCCCATTATAAAACACCTCCGATCATATCTTCTAATTTGGTGATGCCGTATTTTTTCATCACCGCAGGTAAATCGTCGACAATTTGCTTGGACGCAAAGGGATCAACGAGATTGGCGGCACCTACCTCAACGGCAGTGGCACCTGCGAGCATCATTTCAATCACGTCCTCGGCAGTGGAAACACCGCCCATGCCGACAACGGGAATCTTCACCGCGTGTGCCACCTGGTAAACCATACGCAGCGCGACGGGGAAAATGGCAGCGCCCGAGAAGCCACCCATTTTGTTGGCAATCACAGGCCTTCTCGTACGCAGGTCGATACGCATACCAAGCATGGTGTTAATCAGGCTGATGCCGTCGGCACCTGCCTCCTCACAAGCCCTTGCAATCGACACAATATCGGTCACGTTGGGAGAACGCTTGATGATCACAGGCTTGGCGGTCACACGCTTGCCGGCACGGGTCACCTCGGCGGCCGCCTCAGGGCTGGGGCCAAAGCTCATGCCGCCGCCATGGACGTTCGGGCAGCTGACGGT
>JAZOSC010000158.1:0-6040 GCA_045656925.1 Eubacteriales bacterium
CAAAATACGGGCAAGCAGTGCCGAGCGTCCCACATCCGGCTTCGCATTATGCCTCTGGGCAGATGTACGGGATACCGCCCCTGACCTGCCGCTGATTTCGCCTACACGCATAAAGTACAGTGGGGACGAAGCCTGTAAAGCAGGTTCTTCTGCGACGGGGGCAGGCGACTCCTCTGCTGTCACAAGAGCATCGTCGGGCATATCAGGCTCGTCCGTAAAAAGCACCGCAGACGTGAAAGGCGCAGCCTCCTCTGTGACCGACGCCATTCTTGCGGGCATCGTCGGCGCTGCCCCCTCGGCTGCCACAGGCCGCAACGGCGGTTGCCTCATTTTAAGGGGTGTAAATCCCGCCTCACACGAAAGGACAAGTGTGACATCGGAAACAGCCGTACGAAGCATGGAAACGGCACGGCGCGCGGCCTTTTTGGTGGCGTATACAGGCGAGGTTATCACGGCTTTTCCATTGGGTGCCTTTACGAGAAACGCATATCCCGTACCGCTTGCCACAAGCTCAATTTTGGGGTTGGGCGAGCATTCCCCTGCCGTGGCATCCACCAGCGGTGCGGTGGGCAGAACCGCCATCAGACTGGCAATTCCCTTTTTACAGGCATCTAAATTTTTATAGCTGCGCGAGACTGCCAAGGCCATGCCGCCCGCAGACTCCAATAAAAAACGCACATCAGCCGCAGTGCGCGTGACAATAAATCTGCCCATTGTGCTCACTCCTCTACAGGGTTTTCATACATTCAGTATAACATATAAAACACGGGAATGCAACCGAAAAGGAAGCGATTTTACGAAGAATATTCAGGAATGACGGCGCTGTCAGGCAAAAAGCCCCACTCCGTTTGGAGTGGGGCAAAAAATCAAGCGGTTACAACACCTGTAAGGGTAAGCTGTGCAGAGGTTCCTGCAGGGAGCGTAATACGCGCAACGGGGTTCAGGGTAAAAAGCCCCTCCGCCGTTACGGTATAGTCCACGCCTGCAACGAGGGGAACCACAACGCCACCGACCACCAGCGCTGCACCCGTAAAGCTGAAGCCCTCGGGCAGCTGGTCGGTCAGGCGATCAAGCGTCACCGATTCCTCTCCGCTGTTTGTGATGACAAAGCGATAGGCAATGGTATCCCCTACTGCCGCCTCCTCGGGCGCGCTCTTGGTGATCTGAAGCGTCTGCCGTCTTGCGATAGCGGTATCGCTGTCCGTGAGAATCGTCCCCATTGAGCTGCCCGCATTCGCACCGCCCGTTGCGGTAGACACCAGAAAATCGCCCGATGCGGCAGTTACGGTCGCCTCATAGTCAAGATAAACGAGTGCACCTGCAGGAATAACCGTATCGATAACGAAGCCAAAGGGTGCGCCGCCCGTCACGGTAACGGGGACGGCTGTGACGTCATCTGCCGTGAGAAGATAAGCGGTGACGCTGCCCGGCACCAGCACAAGGCTGCCGCCCGTCACGGTGATACCCACGTTAGGGGTATAGAGTGTGCCACTGCCCGTATTTTGCAGCACCACGGTATAGGAAAGCGTATCGCCCACCGCAAAGGTATCAGGTGTTACACCGTGGTAAACCGAAAGCCCATAGGACACCTCCACCGCGGTTTCGGTAATATTGGTTGTGAGGGACTGCTGTACGCCGTCGCAGGGCGTGAAATACAGCGTTCCCTGATTAATAAGAGTTGCCATAAAATTCCTTTCTGCGGAATATCTCCGCATTACAGAATATGACAAAAAGGAGCAGGCCGCGCGGTCTGCTCCCTCATTTAAATTATTTTTTTGCAATCTCCTCAAGGAGTCTGGTCTGGCGCTCGATGTTCTCGTAGAATGCGGCCATGCGCTCGGCCTCGGCCTTTGCAGCGGCTGCGGCGGCCTCTGCCTTTGCAGCCTCCTCTGCCTTCTTCTTCTCCTCCTCGTCCTTTGCCTTGGCAGCCGCCGCAGCAAGCTCCTTGGCATCAAGACGCTTACGCACATTGTTAATGGTACGTACGATAACAAAAAGCGTAAAGGCGATCAGCAGGAAATTGATGATGGCATTGATAAATGCACCCCAGTCGATGTAAATAGAGTTGGCAAGGTCAATTTCGGTGGTTGCCACGCCGTTTGCATCCAACACATAGGCGGTTTTGAGGAAGGTAAAGACCTCACTCAGGGTATCCTTGCCCAGAACCAGGGCAAGCAGCCAGTTGATGATGGGCTTTAAAATGTTATTGCTGAGCGCATTGATGATCGCGGTAAACGCACCGCCCACAATAACACCAACAGCCATATCAAGCACGTTGCCACGTGTAATAAACTTTTTAAAATCCTTAAAAAAACCGTCCTTCTTTGCTTTGAGTTCTTTTCTCATTTTCTTAAGCTTCTCCCTTTCTTCTGCGTCCTCACCCACTTGTATGCGGGCCTGTAAATGCTCCGTATCCGACTTACCCATCGTACCATACCTTGCTTTCGCATATTATCTTAAATATAACACGATTTCGACGGCTTGTCAATATTTCCGACAAAAAAGTCGCGCGCAACCGTGTTACGCGCGACTGATGAATTAAAGTAATTCCGCAATATCAAGCACCAAACGTTCGGTGGCCGCCCAGCCAAGACAGGGATCGGTAATGGATTTACCGAACACGCCCTCGCCAATCTTCTGCGCACCCTCCTCAAGATAGCTTTCAATCATAAAGCCCTTGAAAATGTCGTCAATATGCTCATTGTGACGGCAGGCGTGCAGCACCTCCTTGCAGATACGGGGCTGCTCGGCATAGCGCTTGCCCGAATTGGCGTGATTGGAATCCACAATGACACCGTGATTTGCAAGACCTGCCTGCTGATAAAGCTCATAAAGGCGATTCAAATCCTCAAAATGATAATTCGGCATACTCTGTCCATGGCTGTTGACATAGCCGCGCAGAATGGCATGCGCCAACGGGTTGCCCGTAGTGCTGACCTCGAAATTACGGTACTGGAAAACATGGGGGTGCTGTGCGGCGGTAATGGAGTTCATCATAACGGAAAGATCTCCCCCCGTAGGATTTTTCATACCGACGGGCACATCCATACCGCTGGCAACCAGACGGTGCTCCTGATTTTCAACCGAGCGTGCGCCCACGGCAACATAAGAAAGCAGATCAGAAAGATACTGATAATTGGCAGGATACAGCATTTCATCCGCCGTGGGCAGACCAAGATCGGATAGGATTTCCGTATGCAACCGACGAATGGCAAGCAATCCGCCCAGCAAATCGGGCTTTTTGGTAGGATCGGGCTGATGCAGCATGCCCTTATACCCGTCACCCGTAGTGCGCGGCTTATTGGTATACACACGCATGACAAGCAAAAGCTTGTCAGCAACACGCTCGGAAAGACGCGCCAGCCGCGCGGCGTATTCCAGCACAGGCGCCTCGCTATCCACCGAGCAGGGGCCGATCAACAGCACCTTTTTGGCAGATTCACCCGAAAAGATGGCACGGATTTCCGCATCCTTTTCAGCTTTGATGGCGGCCGCCTTGGGCGAAAGCGGATATCTTACCCTGATTTCATCAGGAGAGGGCAGCTCTTGCACAAACTGCATGGACATCATGATCACTCTTTTCTTTGCTAAAATGAAATATTTTTATTACAGGGGTTGACAAATGTGACATATCATGTTACACTTATAACAGTTTCACCTGTAACAGTTTCAATTGTATCATCGTTTTGTGCGACTGTCAACTGTTTCGGATTTTACTGTGACAAAATGGAGGTTTTTGTTTATGTCTAAAGGGAGTGAATCCAACCGCCTGGCGAAGGAATGTATCGTAACAGCACTGGTAGAGCTGATGAAAATCAGGGATTACGACAGCATCACGATTACTGATATTGCAAAAAAGGCAGGGGTATCGCGCATGGCGTATTATCGCAACTACACCTCAAAGGACGATATTTTCAAAAAGTATATTGATGAGGTTGGCGAGGAGATTCACCAACAGATTGTAGGGCATCGCTCCTCTGCCATTCCCTACGACTACTTTTTGGCACTGTTTGAGCAGCTTGGCAAATACAGCGACCTTGCCATTGTCGCTTATCGCGCACATCTGGGCGAGCTGATTCTCTCCGCCCTGATAAAAAATATGTTTATTACCTTTCCGCCTCCAAACACAAGCGCGGCTGAAAGATACCATCGTTTTTTCCTCGCGGGCGCTTTCTACAACGTATTTATTGAATGGTTGAAGGGCGGATTACGGGAATCCCCTGCCGAGATGGCCCGCTTCTGTGCCGAGATGGCAACCAGCGGCTGCCCCTCTCCCTTTGACGAGGTAAAAGCAAAATGAGCACAGGAGCCATCGGTATCGTCGGGCTTGGCCTGATTGGCGGCTCGATGGCGCGCGCTTACACGCGTGCAGGCTACACGGTACTCGCGCTTGACAAAAATAAAAATGCCTTTTCAGAGGCACTGGCTGCAGGCGCAATTGCAGGGGCATTAACCCCTGAAACAGTCTGCGACTGCGAGCTTTTGCTGCTGGCAATCTATCCGCAGGCAGCTATCCACGTGCTTACCGAGCTGGCACCACACCTCAACCGTCACACCCTCGTGATTGACCTTTGCGGCACAAAGAGAAAAATTGTTACAGAGGCCGCAGCGCTTGCCGCCAAATGGGACTTTCCCTATATCGGCGGTCACCCGATGGCAGGCACGCAATTTTCGGGCTTTGCCAACAGCCGTCACACCCTCTTTCACGGTGCGCCCATGGTGCTTGTGCCCACCACCGACGATGAAGACACTGTTGCGCGTGCCAAAAGCCTGCTTGCCCCCGTGGGCTTTGGCAGCTTTGCCGTTACAACTGCCACGCAGCATGACCGCGTTATCGCTTTCACCTCACAGCTGGCACACGTGGTATCAAATGCCTACGTCAAAAGTCCGCAGGCACAGATACACCACGGCTTTTCGGCAGGCTCCTACAAGGATCTCACACGCGTAGCATGGCTCAATGAAAAAATGTGGTGCGAGCTTTTTCTTGAAAACCGCGATTTTCTCGCCGACGAAATAGACGGCATTATCCATGCCCTCAGCGCATATAAGGCTGCCCTTGCAGCCAATGACGCCAACACGCTTGAAGCATTGCTTCGTGAAGGGCGCATTGCCAAGGAGCAGGCAGACAGAAACGGAGAAGAATATGACGACGATAACTGTTAAAGCCTCCCGCACATATGACGTTGTAATCGGCAAGGGGCTTTTGAAAACAATCGGAGAGCGTCTGAAAAAACTGATTACACCCGCCGCATCGGTGCTGCTGGTATCCGACGACAACGTCTATCCCCTTTACGGAGAAATTGTCACTCATGCACTGCAGAGGGCAGGCTTTTCCGTTTTCTGTCATGTTGTCCCTGCAGGAGAGCACTCCAAGGATATGCAGGACCTGGAAAAGCTTTGGCTTAAGCTTTCTGACAATCAATTTACGCGCAGTGACTGCATCGTCGCCCTTGGCGGCGGTGTGATAGGCGATCTGGCCGGCTTTGCCGCCGCCACATATCTGCGCGGCATCGCCTATTATCAGGTCCCAACCAGCCTGCTTGCCATGGTGGATTCCTCGATCGGTGGCAAAACCGCCATCAATCTCCCCTCGGGCAAAAATCTCTGCGGTGCCTTCTGGCAGCCCATTCAGGTGCTTTGCGACACAGATGTGCTGACCACCCTGCCGCAGGAATATTTTGCCGATGGCATGGCAGAGGTTATCAAATACGGTTATATCGGCAATGCGCCGCTGCTTGATCTGCTTGCTGACGATATCAGAGATCAAATGGAAAACGTCATTGCACGTTGTGTGACGGATAAGCGTGATATTGTAGAGGCAGACGAGCGCGAAAACGGGCTGCGCCGCCTGTTAAACCTCGGCCACACGGCAGGACACGCCATCGAAAAGCTGTCAGAGCACAAAATTTCACACGGTCATGCCGTTGCGATGGGAATGCTGATCGCCGCCAGGGGTGCTGTGGCGCTTTCACTATGTGATGCCGACCTTCCTCTGCACATGGAAGACATGCTTGCCCGTTATGGGCTTGATACAAAATGC
>JAZOSC010000159.1:0-7314 GCA_045656925.1 Eubacteriales bacterium
GGTAATCTCGCCGTTTTCCACCACACAGCCGATACGGGTGAGGTAATCGGTCATTTCAGCCTCGGACATTTCGGTGCCGAGGAACTTGTTGTAGCGCGCAGGCTCAAAGGGGAGCTTGGTAGCCTTGACGGGCGCAGGGTATACGTCCACAGTGCCGTCCACCACGTCACCTGCGTTAAGCAGCTGTACCAGCTCGCAGGCGCGCAGCAGGCCTGCCATGCAGTTTTCGGGGTCAAGACCCTTCTCAAAGCGTGCGGAGGACTCGGTACGCATACCGTTTTTCTTGGCGGTTACGCGCACGGAAGCACCGTTGAAGCAAGCGGACTCAAATACCACGGTCCTTGTGGAATCCTGAATTTCACTGTTCTCGCCGCCCATCACACCTGCCAGCGCGCAGGCCTTCTTACCGTCGGCAATCACAAGCATCGAGCTGTCAAGCGTATGCTCCACGCTATCAAGCGAGGTGAACTGCTCGCCGTCAGCCGCACGGCGCACGCGGATGGCGTTGCCCTCAAGCTGACTGTAATCAAAGGCGTGCATCGGCTGGCCGTATTCAAGCATGACGTAGTTGGTAATATCGACGATATTGTTGATGGGGCGCACGCCTGCGGCGGCAAGGCGCATACGCAGCCACATGGGAGAGGGCGCGATACGCACGTTCTTCACGACCTTCGCCGCATAGCGGTAGCAGAGGTCGGGCGCTTCAATTGCAACAGAGAGGTAATTCTCAATTCCGTCGCCGTCGCCAAGGGGCTTCACCGCAGGGGTGGGAATATGCAGCGCACGGCCGAAGCTTGCGGCACTCTCACGTGCAAGGCCGATGACCGAAAGGCAATCGGGGCGGTTCGAGGTGATTTCAAACTCAACGGTGGTGTCGTCAAGCATCAGTGCCTGACGAATGTCAGTGCCAATCATGTCGGCAAAGGAATCGTCGAGAATAAGAATGCCGTCCTCGGCCTTGCCGGGGCACTCGTGCGCGGTGAGGTTTAATTCACCCATCGAGCAGAGCATGCCGTGGGAGGGTACACCGCGCAGCTTGCCGTCCTTGATGACCACGCCGTGGGGAAGCTTTGCCACGGGGAGCGCAGCAGGGACGATGGCACCTGCAAATACGTTCTGCGCGCCTGTTACAATCTGTACAGGCTCGCCCTTGCCCACGTCCATCTGGCAGACGAGCAGGTGGTCGCTGTCGGGGTGGGGCTCCAGCGAAATAATTCTTGCCACGACAACGTTTTCAATCTCCGCACCCATCTCGGTGTAGCCCTCGACCTTGGAGCCTGTGAGGGTTAATTTGTCGCAGTAATCCTTAATATTTACGCCGCTGACGTCGGTGAAATCCGCCAGCCATTTCATAGATAAATTCATCGTGATAATCCTCCCTTAAAACTGCTTAAGGAATCGCTCGTCGTTTTCATAGAACAAGCGGATGTCGTCAATGCCGTAGTGCTTCATCGCCACGCGCTCCAGGCCCATACCAAAGGCAAAGCCGCTGTAAACGGTGGGGTCAATGCCGCAGTTTTCAAGCACGAAGGGGTGTACCATGCCGGCACCGAGAATTTCAATCCACCCTTCGCCCTTGCAGATGCGGCAGCCCTTGCCGCCGCAGGCGAAGCAGGAAACGTCAACCTCGGCAGATGGCTCGGTAAAGGGGAAATGGTGCGGGCGGAAGCGAATGCTTGTGTTTTCGCCAAACAGCTTCTTGGCAAAGGTTTCAAGCGTGCCCTTCAGGTCACTCATCGTAATACCCTTGTCCACCACAAGTCCCTCCATCTGATGAAAGAGTGGGGAGTGAGTAGCGTCAAGCGCATCGGAGCGATAGACGCGACCGGGGGAAATTACGCGAATGGGGGGCTGCTTCTTCTCCATCACGCGCACCTGAACGGGTGAGGTCTGGGAGCGCAGGAGAATGTTGTCGGTGATGTAAAAGGTGTCCTGCGTATCTCTTGCAGGGTGATTTTCGGGAATGTTCAGTGCCTGGAAGTTGTAGTAGTCGTATTCCACCTCAGGCCCCTCGGCAATCTCAAAGCCCATGCCGATGAAGATATCCTCCATCTCGCGCTGTACGCGCGTCAGTGGGTGCTGATGTCCCCTGCGCTGGGGGACGGCAGGCATCGTCACGTCAAGTGCCTCTGCGGCAAGACGGCTTTCAAGTGCCTTTTCCTTCAGTGCGGCGACTCGCGCGGTGAGGGCGGCCTCAATCTCGGCACGCACCTCATTGGCAAGCGCACCCACGACGGGGCGCTCCTCATTGGCAAGCGCACCCATGCCGCGCAAAACGGCAGTCAGCTCACCCTTTTTGCCGAGGTAGCGTACGCGCAAGGCCTCGGTGTCGCAGTCGGCGGCGGCGAGTTCAGCCAGCGCCGCCCTTTTGATTTGTTGCAGCTTTTCTTTCATGTTTCTATCCTTTCCTGGTGTCGCCTGTGGCTCAAAGCAGGGAATACAGCGGGCAATTTGCAGGGAGCAGGGAATTGCCTTTCCTCAATATGCTCTTGGCACAAATCAGGGCCGCTAATGCTTAACAAGAACAGCCTCCCTTGTGCAAAGGGAGGTGGCTTGCGATAGCAAGACGGAGGGATTGTAAAAGCAAATAAAGCCCCGTCCCGAAAAAATCAGGACGAGGCAAAATTGCTCGCGGTACCACCCGAATTGAAGACCAAGGTCAACACTCATCAGCCTGTAACGGGGCATACCGTACAGGGCTACCTGCAAGAAGCTTACCTTCACCCCGTCCACTCCAAAGGGAAACGCCGTGTTCTCCTGCCTGAAGCCGCTTTCAGCCGTGGCGGCTCTCTCTGTGCAGACAAATGGGGAACGGCAGCCTTTTTCACCGTGTTTTAATATTATACGATAAATATTATAACACAAAAAAACAAAAAATCAAGGGCTTATGGAAATTTTGTCATATTTTTGTCAATGAAATTTAAACCGTGACCAATTCATAAGGCGCACCAATTTTAAAATTTGTGCAAACCCGTAGGGGGCGACGTCCGCGACGGTCCGCATCCGCGACCAATCGTGGCATAGCGCACGAATGGTAGGGGAGGGGCTTGCTCCTCCCACAACTCGCCACAGGCGAGGACAACCGCAATCCGCGACCAACCACAATCAGCGCACCAACCCCCCGCCCGTGTCATCCTGAGCGGAGCCACACCAGATTCCGCCTGCGGCGATTTTGCTACGCAAAATTTCGACTGCGGGCTTCGCCCTCCGCTCAGAATGACAGGTGTGGCGTAGCCGAACCGCGTAGCGGCGCCGCGCAAAGCGCGGTGGGATCTCGGGCGGACGGAGCGGAAGGATGCTATCCTCCCCTACAAGGGTTTCGCGCACCCATTTAAAAATTATCGCAAATCCGTAGGGGAGGCAACCTGCCTCCCGCAATCCGCGACCAACCACAATCAGCGAACCGACCTTAAAACGGACCGCCGAGGACGTCGGTCCCTACAAGATTTGCGGTATCCCCCAAATCGGCGTACCAACATTTCCGTCTTGTAAACGCCTTGCGACCCAAAAACGGGACGATTGTCCCATGAAAGGATGCGTGAGCCTTTGCCGTCCTGGCGCTCCTTTTAAGACGCTTTTTCGGCAATAACGGTACTTGTAAAGCCCCTTGCTTTCCAAAGGGATTTGTCGTGCAAAATTCCGCTTTGCAGGGCAGGGAACGGTGTGCGGTGCAGTTACCCCGATGGGGCGGCAGCTTTGCCAAAATCATTCAAACGTTTGCCCACCGTAGGTGTTGGCGATGGCAGCCTCAAAAAACTCATCTACGTCAAAGCTGGATGCGTAGCCCTCGCTGCTTTTTCTTCCCGTCTTGCCTGCAGCATGGCTCCATCCGCCCCCTCCATATCCGTAAAAATTCTTTTTCTTTGTGTCGGCGTGCGCCGTCACGCCGCCGTCCGCGCCCTGCGCGCGGGCGTATTCGCCCCCTTTGGGGGCGTTGTCGCCCCTTGTTGGGGCGACAGGAAACAAAGAATTTGTTTCCGTTTTCTTTTCTTTGCTTCTCTTACCTCTGCTCTGCTTATCTCTGCTCTGCTTAGGGGGGAGGGGTGCCACCCCACCACCCACCGTACCACCCACCCCACCGTCGCTTTCGGCAGCAGCCTTCTCCTTGCCTTGTCTTGCGCCTGTCGCGCCGTCCAGTCTGCGCTTGATAGAGGGCTCGATCATACGGGCGTAATTTGCCGTCAGAGGGTTGGAAAATGAGGGCAGAGGCCTCTTTTCTCGCTGCCTGGCTATCAGGGCGAGAAGCAGTGCCTTAACCTCCTTTGCAGGCAGGCTTTCAAAGGCGGGAAGCCAATCGTACAGGAGCAAAAATCCGTTTTCCAGCGTTACTTTTTTTGACATCTTTTCTTCTCCTTTTGTGTCGTTTTTGGGACGAAAGTCCCGTGCTTTTGCATGCTTTATTATAGCAGAGCAGTGAGTATTTGTCGTTAACTGAAATAAAAAAATACGGAAAACGCATAGGGTTGTATAGAAAAAAGGCAGAGTGGTGTGGCACTCTGCCTTTGTAAGAAGCGCTTTCGGTTGCTTTTATTCCTCGCCCATGGTGGCGGGTGCGCGGTGGTGGCGCACACCTGCCTCGGTCAGCGTGGCAAGTGCCTCCTCGGAGAGGTCGGCATCCTCCTCTGTGACGACGGCATCAATCTCGGCAAGGTCAGCAAAGGTGTAGGTACTGCGCACGTCAAACTTGCTTGCATCTGCCGCCACACAGCAAAAGCGCGCGTGGTCAATCATCGTCGACATAATGATGCCTTCCTCTATATTAGAGGTCATCACGTCGCGTCCGCTGATGGCGGATACGCCGAGGAAGGCTTTATTAAAGGTAAACTTTTTGAGCATCTCCACGGCAATTGAGCCGCCCGTGTAATGCTCGTCGGCGCGCAGGATACCGCCAAGCATGATGACCTCGCCTGAAAGCAGATCCTGTCGCATGCGGTTTTGCAGGATAGAGGCAATATTGATGGAGTTGGTGACGATCAGCAGGTTGCGCGCCGTGATAGAGGAGGCAAGCACCTCCATGGTGCTGCCGCTGGAGATGGCGACGGTGTCGTTATCCTCAATCATATGCGCGGCAATATAGGCACCGATGGCGCTCTTATGCCCGTGGTTTTTGCGGTAGCGCACCTCATAGGCGTCCTCTCTTACGGTAAACTCAATCGGCACGGCACCGCCGCGCACCTTTTTCAACAGGCTTTTCTCGGAAAGGAGATTGATGTCACGGCGGATTGTTTCAATGGACACGCCGAAGCGTCTGGCAAGCTCCGAAATCGAAACCTCGCCGTTTTTCATTGCCAATTCCTTGATGGTACGCTGTCTTTCTGATGTCAGCACGGTAAAATCCTCACTTTGTGTTTTTTGGACTTGTTTTTTGTGGATTTCGCGAAAAATTTACTCCATTATACCCCCAAACACAAAAAAAGTCAACACCGAGGCGGCAAAAATGTGGAGTTTGGGGGAAGTTTTTTACAAATTTTGGAAGGGACTTTGAGTTTTTCACACAAGAATGTGGCGTTTTGTGGACTTTGCGCTGGAAAAGATGCGGAAATTTTAAGAAAAATTGCACGAAAGTGTTGACAAACGAAAGGAAATATGCGATAATGGACAATAGGAGTTTATGGCCTATTTATAAATAGGCAGATAAGCCTTCCAAGCCCCTGTAAAGGAGATGTTTTCTATTAAGATATTACTTGCCGGCCTCCATCAGGAGGTCAATACCTTTGGCCCCGGCACGACGACGCTTGACGATTACAAGCGCAAGCAATACCTGCTTGGCGAGGATATGTTTACCTTCGCCAAAAACCACGTCCGCTGCAACGAGGGCGCGGACGGCATCGCAGGCTGCTACCTGACCTTGGCAGAGGCAGGTGCCGAGGTTGTTTCGGGCGGCTTTATCAGCGCACAGCCCGGCTCGATTATTGAGCAGAGCGTGGTGGACGATTACATCGCACACCTGAAGGCGGTCGCCAAGGCCAATATGCCCTACGACGGCGTGGTGCTGTTTATGCACGGCGCAGCACAGAGCCTTGGCTCTGACGACCCCGAGGGCGACATTATCGAGGCGGTACGCGAGATTGTGGGCGACGATACGCCGATTACGGTGGGGCTTGACCTGCACGCAAACGTGACGCGCCGTATGGTCGAGCTTTCAAACACCATTTCGCTTTATCAGCGCTATCCCCACGTGGACATCTGGGAAACGGGTGAACGCGCGGCAAGGCTTTGCCTTGATATCATCGCAGGCAAAATCTCTCCCAAGATGGCTTACGTGCAAATTCCCATGATTGTTGCCGCAAGCTCCTATTCCACCGAAGCCGAGCCCTTCAAATCCCTGATGGCCAAGGGGCATGAATACGTTGCTGCAGGCAGGATTTACGACTTTTCCGTATCGCAGATGCAGCCCTGGCTTGACGTGGCGGACGGATACAGCTCGGTCATCGCCGTAGGCGAGGACGCAGACGAGGCGGCACGCATCGCCAAGGAGCTGGCAGCAGACCTCTACGGCATGCGCCATCAGTTTGTCACAGAGCTGACCGACGTGGACGAAATCATTCGTATTGCCGAGGAAAACAAGTCGGGCAAGGTGGTTGTCCTCAACGACTTTGCGGATTCCTCAAACGCAGGCTCCGCAGGCGACAGCCCCGAGGTGATTGAGCGTATTCTTGCGCTTGAATCCGACGTGCGCGGTTTGATGTATATGAACGACAAGCCCTTTGCGCTTGCTTGCCGCGAGGCGGGCGTCGGCAATACCGTAACAGGTATGCTTGGCGCAACCATCAGCCCCAATCTTTACACGCCCGTCCGTGTGACGGCAGAGGTCAAGGCTGTGTTTGACGGCGTGATGCCCTACAAGGGAATGTGGGTGGACTTCGGCCCCTCGGCCGTGGTGAAAATCCGCAATACCGTTGTGCTGGTCACCACCCAGCATCGCTATAACGGCCTGCTTGAGCTTTACCGCGCCTTCGGCTATAACCCCTCTGATTTTGAGATGGTCGTGGTCAAGGCCTGCACCTCGTTCCGCGCCTTCTACGGCCCGTTAACCGACCTCATTTATCCCGCCGCCACGAAGGGCGCGGCAACGGCAAACCTTCTTTCCTTGCCCTTCAAAAAGCTTCCCTCGTCCTTCTATCCCTTTGCGGATAACGAGTTTACCCCCAAGGTAGACGCGTGGGGCAGATAATCCCTTCCGTTTGTTTGAAAAGCAAAAAACAATGCTTAATTGATAAGGAGAACACTATGAAAAAGACAGATGTTGTCATTATCGGCGCAGGCGCCGTGGGCAGTGCGCTTGCCCGCGAGCTGTCCAAGTATCAGCTTGAT
>JAZOSC010000160.1:0-4410 GCA_045656925.1 Eubacteriales bacterium
GGATACCTCTATCGCATACGGTGCGCGTATCCAGAGTCTGTTAAGTACGATTGAAATCAAGCCCGAGGAGGATGAGGATGACAATGCGTGAGTATCAGACGCTTGATCTGAAGGAGGTGCTCTCGTTATTGTGTGAGCCTGCCCCGACACTCATCTGCTGTCATGCAAGGCCTGATGCTGACTGTCTTGGCTCGGCGTTTGCGCTTTCTCTTTGGCTTTCCGCTATGGGCAGCACGGCACGTGTCGTCTGCGCGGACGAGATTCCGGAGCGCCTGCGCTTCCTCGTGGGTGAGCTGCAGAACAGTATTCTGCCCGAGTCAATTCCTGCGACGTTTGCAGAGGCGCGTGTGGTATCGGTGGATACCTCATCACCCTCTCAGCTGGATCGTCTTTTCCCGCTTTTCGGGGATCGCGTTTTGTTGATGATTGACCATCACGCAAAGGGTGAGCCGTATGCCGACCATCTGATCTGCGCGACGGCCGCTTGTGCTGAAATCGTGCAGGATCTGATTGCGCTCTCGGGTGTTGACGTGCCCAAGCGGACGGCAGAGCTGCTTTACGCGGGAATTTCCTCGGATACGGGCTGCTTCCGTTATGCCAATGTCACGCGTGACACGCATTTGCACGCGGCGGCACTGATTGATGCGGGCATTGATGCGGCAGAGCTGAACCGTCAGCTTTTTGAGGTGAAATCCGCAGCACAGCTGCGTGCTGACCATGCAGGCTTTGAGCGCCTTTCCCTGTACCGTCAGGGTAAAGTGGCGCTTGTCACCTTTCCGCTTGCCTTGCGTGAGGAGCTTTCGCTCGCTGATGAGCATCTCGGCACCCTGATTGACGTTGCACGCTCGGTAGCAGGTGTACTGGTAGCCGCCTCACTGCGTGAAACGGGGAAGGGCGTTTACCGCGCCTCGCTCCGTGCAAATGCTGACCTTGACGTGGCTGCTGTTGCCGCAAGCCTTGGCGGCGGCGGCCATAAGCGTGCTGCAGGCGTGACGATTTATGCCGATACGATGGAGCAGGCTACAAAGCAGTTGCTTTCCGCCATCGGCGATATGGGAGGTGCGCTGTCATGAAGCGTAAGCTTACACCGCGCGACCGTGCTTGTACCTTTGCCATTGCTATGGCGCTGCTTGGCTCTGTGCTCGGTGCCGCCTTTTTATCGGGGCAGGAGCTTTGCCAATTCTTCGGTATTCACGGCCCGTGGCTCTTTGCCGCAGTTGCCGTTGCCATGCTGCTGATGTTTTTCATCTGTACCGTTATTCTGCGGCTTGCCGTTGATACGGGAGAGGGGCGCATGGATAAGATTGTGGTCTTTTTTGACTGTAAGCCCGTGCGTGCGGCAGTTGCTGTATTTGAGGTTCTGTTCGTTTTTATGCTCTATCTCGTGGGCGTGGCGGCGTTTGGCTCGCTTTTTGAGCAAATGCTTTCCGTTCCAGCCGTTATCGGCAGTGCAATTTTTGCTATCGCTATTTTCCTTTTGTCGCTGCTCGGCATCAAGGGGCTGCTCCGCTTTTTTGCAATGGTGATTCCCGTGCTGGTTCTGCTTGCCTTGTTTATTGGCATTTTTGCGCTGGTCAGAACAGGCAGCGTATCCTTTCCCAAGGGTGAGGCGCAGGGCATGGTCAGTGGCATTTGGCCCATTGACGGGGTGAGCTATGCGGCATTTACGCTCTTTTGTATGCTGCCTGTTTTTGTCCCCTTCGGTGCTTCCATGCACGGGCAGGGCAAATCTGTCTGGCGCGGCGTGCTGATTGGAATTTTGCTTTTTGCCAGCTTGACGATTGTGATTCTTCTGGCAATCGCAACCGATCCCGCCGTGCGCGAGTTTTCCATGCCGATGATTGAGCTTGCTACGCGTCAAAGCCCGATTTTTGGTGCTATTTACGGCATTTTGCTGATATGCGGCATCTTTTCCGCGACGTTGTCCGCGGCGGCAGCTATGAGCGAATATTTCGGCCGCACCTTTTCAAAGAAAAAAAGCTTTCTCGTGCCTGTGATGGCTGTAACCTCGCTTGCCGCCTTTGGCCTTGGCCTGTTTGGCTTCCGTGAGCTGGTCAGCGTGTTGTTCCCCATTTTTGGGTATGTCGGCATTATTCCGATCATTCTTCTGCTCATTCATGCCTGGTGCTTCTACCGCGGACGCCGTGCAAAGGAAAAGCAGGATACACAGCAATAATACATATGATTGCAAAAAGAGCGTGCATGTGCACGCTCTTTTTGCATACCGCTTTTGCTTTTGGCAAAAATAGGGCAAAGAACTTGTCAAACGGATAAAAATATGGTATGATACTTATGGGTTATGGAAAAGGAGGGTGTAGCATGGTGCGCCGTATCGTTGTATTTTTGCTTGTTTGTCTGTTGCTTGGTGCGTTGCTTGCACCTACTGTCAGTGCCGTTTTTTTGCCTGCAAACGACAGGCTTGCCACTGCCCGTGTCGCCATTGAGGGGGCTGTCGGCAAGGATACCGCAGGTGCTGCCGTTCTTATTATTGAGGGTGGAGAGATCCTGATGGCGGAGGGCTTCGGTTATGCCGATATTGCGGCAAATACTCTTGTTACCCCCAATACGGTGTTTGAAATCGGCGAGCTTTCCGCGCTTCTTGTCACGCTTTCCATTCTGCGCCTGGTGGATGAGGGAACGCTTTCACTTGAGGATTCCTTGACCGATCATCTTGCCAACGACGTGGTGAAGGCGCTTGATTTGAAATTTCCCGTCACCGTTGGCCAGCTTCTTGCGGGGCAGGGCGGCTTTGGCGGTCGTGTGATGGATATTTCCTACGAAAAGGAAGCGCATTGCTTTGATACCCTGACCGAGGCGGTGCTTGCCGCCGTACCCGAGCAGGTGACAACGCCCGGCACCGTTACATCTTATTCGGATTTCGGCATCGCGCTGCTTGCGCTTGTGCTGGAGTTCAAGACAGGTCAGCCGTTTTCGACTTACGTGATCGACCATTTTCTCGAACCGCTCGGCATGAAGGATACGCAGTGCTTCCCCAAGCTTTTGATAGATGCACCTGCAACAGGCTATACGCCGGGTGAGGACGGGCTTTTTTATACCGATGTGCATAACGGCCGCCGCTATGCGGCGCTTGCCCCTGCTACGGGCGCTGTTACCTCTCTTGCCGATATGCAAAAGCTGCTTCTTTGGATGCTGTCTGCACAGGGACTGTCAGCTCAGTCGCGCGCAAGGCTGGGGCAAACCGTTTCCTCGGGCATGCTTACCACGGGTGCGACACCGTTTATACCGCTTTCAAACGGTGTACTTGCCCTATCGGGCAGTACCGCTTGCTTCAGCGCAGCATTAACCCTTGACCTTGATGCAGGGAACGCAGCGCTTGTGCTGGCCAATACTCCCGCAACCGCGCTTCTCGCTCTCCCGACCGCCCTTTTTGGCGGCACGGCGCTGCCCCTTACACTGCCGCAGGGCGATATGATAGATTTGAAGCCGCTGCGCGGCATATACCTACCCACCACGGCTGACCTTTCCTCGTTCGTCGGTCGCCTTGCTGCCGTAGATGCAGGTGTGTCGGTGCGTGTGAAGGAGGATACTCTTTATTTTGGCGATATCGCATTGATGCAGATTGCGCGCGGCGTTTTTGCTGATGCCGCGACGCCTGAACAGCCCTTGCTGCAGTTTTTGTTGGACGAAAACGGCGACGTAGCTGCATTGGTAACGGCAGAGGGTGTTTCTTATACGGCGGCACCTGCCTTTCGTACAGGCCTTCCGGCCCGTGCAGCGCTGGGTGCCTTGCTGGTGCTTGGTGCAGCGTTGTTGGGCTTTGCTGTGCTTGGCTTGCTGCGCTGGCTTGCCGACGTAGACCGCAAGGGCAGACGGGATAGCGTTCTTCCGCCCATGGCAGGCGTGCTTGCTGCTCTTACCGCCCTGCTTGCAGGCGCGCAGCTTCTGCTTGCCTTCAAGCGCGGTGCCGCAGTCATTTCTTCCGCTTATTTCGCCCTGCGTATTCTTGTGCTGCTTTCGGGAATTGCCGCAATGGTTTCCCTGGTGCTTGCATTTGTCACCACGGTTTTCAACCGCCGTACCCACCGTCATATGGCACTTACGGGAATTACCTTTGTGCTCTTCTTCCTGCTTTGTATTTTCTTCGGCCTGACGGTAATGTAATTTCGTATAATTATAATTTATGATAAAAAGCCTCTCGCTCAATGTGTGATGTTCTTAGCGAAGAATTTGAAAATACTGCTAAGTGCGAGCATCGCATTTGACTGGTCAAATACTTTATGGGCTAAGCCCAAACCCTTATAACGACAGAAAGAGAGAACAAATCGGTTCATAGCCGAAATGCTCTCTCTTTTTCTGTTGGTTTTTAGTTTAGAGTTATGAGGTTCGCTTTCGCTCACCGTTATGAATTTGCTATGCAAATGTTATGATATGATTGCCATACTAACTATA
>JAZOSC010000161.1:0-2540 GCA_045656925.1 Eubacteriales bacterium
AGCGCGCCGCAGCAAGCTCCCTGCCAGGCACCGCGATGAGAGGAAAGCAGAAGCGCTACACCCATCGCCACCACAGCGGCAGGATAAATACCAAAAAGAGAGACTGCACGCAGCGCAAAGATGCCCGTCATCACAACGGCGCTGATGCCCACCTCAAAGCTGCCGCGGAACAGCCTGTCCCGCGGCAGGAAAAAGCCAAGATACAAAAATGCGGCAAGCGGAGCCGCCGCCACAGCCAGCAGCACGCCAAACAACTCATAAAAGCGAAAGCCTGCCGTAACCAAGGCGAAAATGCCCTGCCCCAGCGCAACGACAGCCGCCACTGTTACCCGATAGGAAAAGCGCTCGTGAAACAGTGCGTCCGCAACGCTTCTCCTGCCGCGCGTCATCCATGACAGCAGGGCACGCACCACCACCAATCCCCCTACCGCTACCAGCGAAGCGTAGCGCTGCATCACCAATGCAGAAAGCATTACACCCCCTGCCACAGCAGGCAAATACGCACCTGCGGCGGCAACAAACGCCAGTCCGAAGGGGTATACACCAAAGAAAAGCTCTGCCCCGCCAAGCAAAAGACCAAGTGCCGCAAAAGCAATATGATAAACCGCCCTTTCGACAAATCCGCGCGAATCCTCCGCACCCTGTCGCGTTCGGACACCCTCCTGCTTCACCATAAAATTTCCTCCGTTTTTGCTTTTATTCTACAACGCCACAGGAGAAAAGTCTGCCGCAATCCGCCGTCCCTTTCACGCGACTTCTGCAAAACGGTTGCAGATTGGGGCGAATGGGGACAAAGTCGCCCCCACTCTGTCAAAAACTGCGATATTTTTCCCTGAAATTGAGGAATATTTTTGAGGAAGGCCTTTTTTGCTATGCAATTTTATGCTATACTGTAACTGCAACTGACACCTTTAAAGGAGAACAGCTATGCACATCTGCTGCTTTACGGGGCACCGCGCCATTCCGCAGGACAAAAGGCTCCCGCTTGTTACAAAATTAGACCGTACCCTTACCATGCTTGCTGACAAGGGCTACACGGTTTTTCGCTGTGGCGGCGCACGGGGCTTTGATACGCTGGCCGCACTGCGCGTGCTGAATCTGAAGAAAACACACCCTGAAATCAAGCTTTCCCTCATTCTCCCCTGCAAGAATCAGGCCGCCGCCTGGAGTGTGGGAGAGCAACTGATGTGGGAGGATATTTTAGGCAGAGCTGACGAGGTTCACTTTATTACAGAGCGCTATACACCCGATTGTATGCATCTGCGAAACCGCGCCCTCGTCGACGGCGCCGATACCTGCGTGGCCTATCTCACCGCCAATCGCGGCGGCACGCTTTATACCTGCTCCTACGCCTTGAAGCAGGGACTTACTCTGATTAACCTGGCAGATATCTGAATCCGAAGGGAGATGTCCACCTTGCAATATAACATAAACCGTACCAACGGTGAGCCAATCTATTTACAGCTATACCGTCTGCTTTGCCGCGATATTGTAACGGGCACCTACCCCTACGGCAGCAAATTACCCTCCAAGCGTCTGCTTGCCGCCGAGCTTGGCATCAGCATCGTCACGGTGGAGCACGCGCTGACCATTCTTTGTGACGAGGGCTATGTGGGAACGAGAGAACGCAGCGGCTACTTCGTCACCTATCGCGCAGGGGATTGCTTTGCCGCCACAGCCCCCTCTCACGCGCGTATCCAGCATACGCCGCACGTGGAAGCAACGGACGACCTATTACCCTACACCGTGCTTGCACGCACCATGCGACGGGTGCTTTCCGATTACGGCGAGGAAATCATGCTGCGCTCTCCTCACACGGGCACCGAGGCACTCCGTCAGGCCATTGCCACCTACCTTGCCCGCAGCCGCGGCCTTGCGGTTGATGCCGCGCAAATCATCATCGGCGCAGGTGCGGAATACCTTTACAGCCTTACCGTGCAGCTATTGGGCCGCGCGCACACCTTTGGGGTAGAGGACCCCTGCTATGACAAAATACGCGCGGTATACGCGGCAAACGGTGCAAGCTTTGAGCCACTGAAAATGGGCGATGAAGGGATTGAAACCGACGCGCTGGAGGCAAGCACCGCAACCGTGCTGCACGTTACCCCCTATCACAGCTACCCAAGCGGCGTCAGTGCCACTGCCTCCAAAAGGCAGGAATATCTTGCCTTTATCAAGCGGCGAAACGGCTATCTCATCGAGGACGACTTTGATTCGGAGTTTACGGTATCCTCCAAAATGGAGGACACGCTTTTCTCGCTTGACAACGAGGGACGCGTGATTTATATGAACACCTTTACCAAAACCGTTGCCCCCTCCCTGCGCGTAGGCTACATGGTACTGCCCCACGCTCTGCTTGAATGCTTTGACGCACGCTGCGGCTTCTATGCCTGCACGGTACCAACCTTTGAGCAGCTGGTGCTTGCGGAGCTGTTGAACAGCGGCAATTTTGAACGCCACATCAACCGTCAGCGCCGCAAAAAGCGCCGTGCTTTACAAAAATAAACAGAGGGCCCTGCACAGCAAATGCTGTGCAGGGC
>JAZOSC010000162.1:0-12767 GCA_045656925.1 Eubacteriales bacterium
AAAAATCCTTAAAAAAGGGTTGACAAAAGGGGGCTGCCTTGCTATAATAGTAAAGCACGAAAAAATGGCGCCATGGCCAAGCGGTAAGGCAAAGGTCTGCAACACCTCTATCCCCAGTTCGATTCTGGGTGGCGCCTCCAAGTGAATAACACCCCAAATCTGAACCACAACAGTTCGATTGGGGTGTTATTTGTTTTCAAAAACCTATACAGGAAACGGTTTTCGTGCCGTTTCTTATTTTTTCAATCGAACTGCGATTTCGGTAATGCCCCAAAATTTGTGCGAGATTTGAAAAATTCGGACAATACGGACCACTATGGTTCGATTAGATTACAGTTCTGTTGAAAAATTCATAAAAACATGATATAATATAAATGCAACAGACAAAAGTTTTGATTTGTACTGTCAAAAGAAAACGAATGAAGGAATTCTTTTGAGTTTGGAGGAAACAAAAACATGAAAAAAATCTTTATGTTGTTGCTCGGCGTTTGTTTGATTTTTGCTCTTTCGGCTTGTAATGGTGGCCCAGCCACGGATTCCATCGGTTCCGAGCAAGTCACTAACGACACAGAAAATACAACGGGACCTTCTATTACAGATACTAATATCACCCCAACTACACAATCTCCGTCTGAAGATTCGATTACTTCACCTACAACATGTCTCCATGACTGGAGCGATGCTACCTGCACCACACCTAAAACTTGCTCCACTTGCGGAAGCACCGAAGGGGATGCAGCAGGACATAAATGGAACGACGCAACATGCATCGCGCCTAAGACTTGTTCTGTATGCAAAACAACTGAAGGTTCGTCCAAAGGACACGAATGGAATAACGCTACTTGCACCACACCTAAAACTTGCTCCACTTGCGGAAGCACCGAGGGGGATGCAGCAGGACATAAATGGAGCGACGCTACTTGCACCACTCCGCAAACTTGTTTTACGTGTGATGCTACAAAAGGAGGATTAGCAGACCACAATTGGCAGGATGCAACCTGCACAACACCTTGCATCTGCTCCAATTGTGGCATGCCTGACACATACGCTCCAGTCGACAATCATAAATGGCAAGAAGCAACATGTACCATGCCAAAAACTTGCTCAAAATGTGGTGCTACTGATGGTTCAGTTAAAGACCATTCGATATTTGCCGAGTGCATAAGAGGTGAATACAGGCTTTATCAATATTGTACATATGAATGCGGCTATTCAGAATACATAGATTTAGATCCTTTAAATATAGCCTTCACAAATACGGGATATTTAGGATATAGTGTTCACGGACATTGTGTTGATAATCCTAATTTTGAAATTCAGGTTACCGGCGGATATCTCTCTGGGCGGTATGGAGATTGGTATACTTTCGAATGCTATCGCGAAAATGGCAATCTATTTCCTTGTACAGTACGACATTGGGATAACCCCAATAAGCTCTATGTTGATGTTGGCGGCTATTGGTATGTCGATGAAGTAATTACGATAGTCATATCTGATAACTATGGTCATTCGCACACGAAAAAAATTACATTTATTGTAGATCCATCTAACGAGCATAAACTTTTATTCAAAGAAATTTAGCAAATTATATACTTGAGGGAAACGATTTGAAAAATAAAAGCTTAATATGAAATAGAATATATGCAATTAATATGGCATCTTTTTTGTCAACTCGTGCCAAAAGCAAAAAGCACCCCAGTCGGGGTGCTTTTTGCTTTTGGGCGTGTTACGCACGCAATAGAGCCGGCTCCACGCGCCGCGCGTGGAAGCCGGTTCGCTCACTCCGCCCGCAGGTCGGGGGGCTTGCACACCAGACGCAGGGCGTGAGTGTTTTCGCGCATCGCGCGGAATTCTGGGACCCCAGTCGGGGTGCTTTTTTCGTTCTCCGAAGGCGGCCTTTGCGAACGCCAACGTCTCCTTGAAGCACTTTTACTATGAGCGGAATGATACGGTCTTATTTTAGGCTTTCTGCAAATCCTCTATTGCACCAATCAAAAAAGCATGATATAATCTATATAACAAGCGAGGTGAGCATAGTGGATGGTAGAAGCATTCGTAAAATTTTATCAGATACGGCATATGTCAAGCGGGCAGGCACCGAGGGTGAAAAACGGTGCGCGGAATACATAAAAGATCTCTGCAGCCAAATGGGGCTTGCCGCAAAAACCGAAGAGTTCCCATTAGATCTGTTTCAAACACATACCGAGCGCCTTACGGTAGATAACGAGGAATTTGCTTGCCGCGGCTATTGGGGGGTGCAAGGCGGCTGCGTTTGTGCCAAGCTCTATTATCTGCAAAGCACCGATGCAAATTCCGTGAAAAGGTGCAAAAACAGAGTTGCTCTCATAGATCACCCTTTGAATTCTGATTTGTATAAACGGCTCGTGCAAAGCGGCGCCAAGGGAATCATCACGTATAGCGGCAATGCCAATTTCCCCGATCATGATATTGATATCAAGCGAATTGGATTTCATACAGAGCCAGGAAATGAAATACCCATAGTCAACGTTCACATAAAAAGTGCTTTTAAGCTGATCAAAAAGCAGGGCAAGGAGTGCCATATTTGTCTTGAGCAATCCCGATACACCGCCCACTCCCAAAATATTATTTTAGACATTGCAGGGGAAAGCGAAAAGCAGCTCGTTATTACCGCCCATTATGATACGACCGCTTTATCTGTCGGCGCTTATGACAACATGTCCGGCTGTGTTGCGCTTTTGTATATGGCAGAATATTTTGCCAAAAGAAAAAACAAGCTTTCCATCCGTCTTGTATGGTGCGGCGGCGAGGAATTAGGGCTGCTGGGGTCTTTGGAATATTGCCGCGCGCATAGCTCCGAGCTTAAAAACACGGTGCTTAACATAAATCTTGACATGATAGGTGCCGTGATGGGCGAATTTACAGCGTTTTCCTGTGCCGATGAAAAAATGAAGCATTCTTTGGAGGGCTTTTTGAAAAGACACCGCTTTGGCGGGGCGGTTCAATATAAAATAAGATCGAGTGATTCCAATTCCTTCATTTATTTTGGCGTTCCTGCCGTTTCCTTTGCGAGATACGCACCGAGCTCTTTGGCCCAGATCCATACGCGTTATGACACGGCAAAAATTCTATCGGCAAAAAGCTTATTGAGAGACATGAAGATCATCACTGCTTTTGTTGAAGATCTGCTGTGTGATTTTGAAAGCTTTGCACCTATCATCATATCCGAAGAAATCAAAGGCGATGTTGAAAAATACATGGAAAAAAAGACTTATCCCACATGGCTAAGGAGTGAAAGCAAATGAGAAACAAAACCTCTTTAGACAGCCTTTGTGCTGCCCTTTCGTACGCAATGGGAATCGAGCCGCCAAAAGAGGCGGCACCCGCATGCCACGAGCTTGTGGAGCTGATCGACAAAAGGCTGAACGGAAAAAAGGTTGATCGCATTATTATGTATAATCCCGATGCAATAGCAGAGTGGATTTTTGAAAAATATAATAATATGTTTCAAGATATTATCTCACTTACAGACATTGCGTTGCCTTTTGCTACCGTTATGCCCTCTGTAACACCGGTTTGCTTTGGTACGATGTATACGGGTTCTCAACCGAAAATTCACGGTATACAGTCTTACGCTAAGCCGGTTATTAAAATTGATACCATTTTTGATGCATTGATCAGATATGCAAAGAAGCCCGCCATTGTTTGCACCGAAAACGACAGCTTATCCAAGATCTATTTGGAACGGGATATGGATTATTTTTTCTATGACTCCGCAGATAAGGTGAACCAAAAGGCAGAGGAGCTGATTTTAAAGGGTGAGCACGATTTTATCGTTATCTATAATGGAAATTATGACAGTGCCATGCACAAATTCGGCCCGGAAAGCGATGAGGCTTTGGCCGAGCTACAAGCAAATATCAAAGCGTATCACAATTTTTTAAAGCTTGCTAAAGAAAGCAGCAAGGATAAAAATACGCTTGTCGGTTTCGCAATGGACCACGGATGCCACGAAATCGACGGAAATTGTGGCTCTCACGGGTTAGATATGGAAGAAGACCTGTACATTGTGCATTTGTATAAATTATTCAAGTCGAAAAATTAAGAAAATCAGCTTTTTACAATGAAACAACAAACTCGGTTCACTGCGTTTATTGTGACAGCCTTGAAAACGGAGTGATCAGCCATACTGTTTGCAGCTTGATTGGTAGGCATCTTTTTTGTCAAGACACCTCAAAAGCAAAAAGCACCCCGATTGGGGTGCTTTTTCTATAAAATAATCCCGTTTATTTTTATCATACAAATACACGTGCAATTCATAATTGACACCCGATATGGGGTATGCTATAATAATAGAGTAATATCCTCAAAGCAACGCGCCAAACGCTGATAATGACCACGCAAAGGCTTTTCTTTCATCCCTACACCAATGGAAAAGGGCTTGGCGATAACCATAGAAGGAGAAACGGAATTTATGATGTCTGATACACGTAAGCATTATATCGGCATTGACCTGGGCGGTACCTTCATCAAGGGTGGTATTGTGAGCGGGGAAGGCGACATCATCGTCAAGGATAAGCTTCCCACCGAAAGCGAGAAGGGTGCTATCACCGTTATCGGCAACATGATCAGCCTCTGCCACTCCCTCCTTACACAGGCCGACATGACCACCGCTGACGTAGAAGGTGTTGGCATGGGCGTGCCCGGCATCATTGACAGCGAAGCAGGGGTTGTCATCTACGCAAACAACCTTGGCTTCGAAAACCTTTCTGTCTGCACGCCCATCAGTGAGCAGCTTCACCTGCCCATAAAGCTTACAAACGACGCCAATGCAGCCGCACTGGGCGAGGCACGCTTCGGGGCCGGCAAAAACCGCAAGAGCGCCGTTATGCTCACGCTGGGCACAGGTGTTGGCGGTGGTGTTATCATTGACGGCAGAATTTTTGAGGGAAACCGCTCGGCAGGTGCCGAGCTTGGCCATCAGGTAATTGTAGCGGGCGGCGAGCCATGCACGTGCGGCCGTCGCGGCTGCCTTGAGGCATATACCTCCGCAACCGCATTGATTCGCGAAACCAAGCGTGCCATGCAGGCACACCCTGAAAGCGCGATGTGGGGCGTCGGCAGCCTTGACGCCGTCGACGGCAAGACCGCCTTTGACTATCAGGACAAAGACCCCGTTGCGGCCGCCGTGATTGCAGATTATATTGAAAGGCTTGGTGTGGGCATCACCAATTACGCGAATATCTTCCGCCCCGAGGTGATTATTCTTGGCGGTGGTGTGTGTGCCGAGGGTGACCGACTGATTCTGCCCCTGCGTGTATATTTGAACCGCGAGCTTTACGCAGGCATCCGCGCCCCTGCCGTAGAGCTGGTTGCCGCAAGCCTCGGAAACGATGCGGGCCTGCTTGGCGCCGCCGCGCTTATCATGTGATTGATCTATCAAGCAAATAACTGACAAAAAGGAGAATGGTATGTACAAGGTAGAAACCTATGACGTAAAATGCAGTGTGCGTGGCACAAAAACCCTCAAAATGGACACCTACCTCACCGACATCATCAACAAGCATGAGGCCGACGGCTGGGAGTTTGTTTCGATGACCGAGCTTGGCTCCAAAAGCAAAAACTTTACATTTCAAATGGTGTTTAAAAAGACCGATAAATAACATCACGGGATTGACACAAAGGGAGTGCAGGCGTGCCTGCACTCCCTTCCTCGTCCCTTTCGTCACCGTTTTTGCTACCGACAGCTGTCCACAAATTCTCACAGCATAAAAGAATGCTCTAACTGTACAGCACATCCTCGGTACGGGAAAGCGGCACGGTATAAAGCTCCTTGCCGTCAAGGCATTTGCCACGCATGGATACCGCGCGGATGCGGCGGCACCCGTAGGTGGTATAAAAATAAGTGCCTGTTGCAGTATCGGCACAGGCCGTGTACTGCGTATAAGACATATCCCCCTGCGCGGTACGAACAACCCCCTTGGGCACCGATACTGTTTCCATCAGGTGAAAAAAATCTGATGCGGCAGACTCGGCACTATCCCCTATCAAGGTGCTCGTTTTATAAAACGCGGCACGCCCGAAGCGTGTGGGTGAGGAAAAATCACCCTTCAATTCCCCATTTTTCATTTCTGCAAGCTGCTTTGGAAAGCACGGCACATTCGTCAGCACACCCACAGGATTTTCATATATCTTCAGCCCATCTGCCACGCTCTCGACTGTCACAGCACCGCTTTTGTCAGCCAATATCCAGTGCAGAGGTGTAGTCGGCAAGGAAGCGTCCACAGCCTCACCCGTAACGGCAATCTCCCCTAACAGCGCCATCGCCTCCACCAGCGTTGCCGCACGGGAAAGCACGTAAGAAAGAAGCGCATAGGAGGGAATCCCCCGCTTGCCCTCCCCTGCCTGATGGTATACTGCCACGCCGGGAAAATTCAACGCCGCGCCCGCAAGCCCCTGCTCATTTATTGCATCATAATAAAGCGGCTCGCCCCAAAACAAATGCGCCACACCAAGCAGGGCGTGATGCTTTTCCTCCGCAAACGCCAACGGGAAGTGCCGTGGCATAAGCACCACCGCCTCGCCGTACGTATACGCCAAATCCAGCGTACGCCCGAACAGATGCCGTTTTCCCCAAATACTGACCGCAGTACACATCATTTCCCTCACAAATGTTTTTTGCTATTATGTGTAAAAAGGGCAGCACGCATACATTGAAAACACGCCCCCATTCGGGGGCGTTTTCGTTATTTGATTTCAGCCGCAGCAGCGGCAAGCGCATCGTTGATGGCACGCATTGCCTCCGTTGGCACCTTCTGTACCGCACGGTCATAGGTGACAAGGCCGTTGATTTCCTCCTCCACGTCGGAAACCTGGGTATAAATCGCGCCGCAAAGCCCCTTGGCGATCAGAGGCTTTAATTTGCCGAGGAAAAGCTTTTGCAGGGCGGCAAGCAATTCCGCCTGATTTTTGAATTTCTTATAGCCGAACTCCTTATCGGGATCAAAAACATGCCCTTCCGTTTTCAGCGAATAGCCGCCGAACTCACTCAGCACCACGGGGCGCGGATCCCTTGGCACACGCAACGGCGTATAATAAATATGCAGGCTACGCAATGCGGTCTTCCCCACACCCTGGTCATGCCAGCCGCTGACCGAATCAATGATGCGCGTTTTATCGAAATTCCGCACCATATCAGTATATTTTGCAGAATCAAACTGTCCCCAGCCCTCATTAAAGGGCACCCAGACGGCGATACAGGTTGCATTATACAGTTGTGCGATAATCTCGCGCACCATACCGTCAAACTCGGCTCTGCCTGCCGCATCCTCACGGGCAAAATACGCATAATCGTGGTCACGGTGCTTCACGCCGAGAAAAGGCAGGGCGGCAATATGCGAAAAGCGATACGCACCGCCACCGTTGGGAAAATCCTGCCATACGGCAAGGCCCAATCGGTCACAGTGATAATACCAGCGCGCCGGCTCCAGCTTAATATGCTTACGCACGGTGTTAAAGCCCATATCCTTCAGCATTTTCAGCTCATCGTATGCGGCCTTATCCGAGGGATAGGTCAACATACCGTCCGACCAATAGCCCTGGTCCAGCACGCCGTTGAAAAAATAAGGCTTACCGTTCAAGGCAAGGCGCACCCTGCCCGTGCTGTCAATGACGCGGCCGAACGAGCGCACACCGAAATAAGAGGTAATCTTATCCCCATGCTCATTGGTCAGCACAAGGTCATAAAGCTTGGGGCTTTCAGGCGACCACAAGGAAAATTGGTAGGAAAGCGTAACCTCGCCCACAAATTCCTCAGTAATAATCTCTTTTCCCTCATCAAATACATGCGCGACCACCTGCTCGGGCGAGGACACCTCAATTTTGACAGTTTTGTCCTCGGCATTGGGTGTAATACGCGGGTTAGCAATATATTTTTCAGGCATGCTCTCAAGCCACACGCTCTGCCAGATACCGCTTTGCGGTGTATACCAGATACCACCGCGCGTATCACTCTGCTTTCCGCGCGCACCGCCGTTGCGCGTTGCCTCGTCGCTGACAATCACCTCTATCGTATTTTCACCCTCGTGCAGCAGAGTGCTCACATCAAAGCAAAAGGCGGTAAAGCCGCCGCGATGCGTTCCGATGGCCGTACCGTTGACGAAAACCTCACACTCACTGTCCACAGCACCGAAATGCAACACCGTTCTGCCCAGCAAAAGCGATTTATCCACGGCAACGGTGCGAAAATAACGCAGCTTCTCTCCACGCGTAAGGCAAAAGCCTTCAGGGATACCGCTCAACAATGATTCAGGAGAAAAGGGGACAAGGATTTCTCCCTCAAAAAAGCGGTTGCCAGCAGCATCGGTCTTATAAAAGCTCCAACGGCCGTTCAAGGTCATCCAATGCTCGCGCATGCATTGCGGCAAGGGATGCTCTGCGTGCGGAATTTCTTCTACCGTATAAGGGGTTTTTAATCTTACTGCCATATCAGCGCTCCTTTCTTTTCAGTTTGCACAGTACGGGTATCAGCGCAAAAATCAAGAGTGAAATCAGCGCCCCCGCCAAAAAAATTTCGGGCGCGGGAATATATGCCGTGGTCATGACATCTGCACTGCCGAGATCGGGCAAGGTATTGCCTGCGGCACGGTTGATGGCATTGCCAATCATTGGTCCGATCAGCATCGGGATCAGCACGCTGAATATCATACGAACACCCTGCAGCTTGCCGACCTCGCCCTCGGGCGTATAGTCGCGGACGAGCGCACCGCAAAGGGCAGACACGAAAATATATCCCGTGATCATCACAAATCCCGCAATACCGAAGGTGATAAGCAGTACCGTCTTACCGCCAAAGCGGAACAGATACATCAGAAAAAGCCCCAAGGAAAGCGCACCTGCCGCGGGATACAGCAGCCCCGCCTTGTCGTGCCGATCGGCAATCACGCCAAGCTTCAGATTCACCAGTGCGCCAACAACAATCGCAAGGCCGAACACAAGGCTGTACTCAAGCGTGGTAAAACCAAGATAGGTCTTCATATAAATAATCAGGTACGGCATAAAGACCTGGCAGGCAATTCCGTAGATGCCGACCAGAAGGAGCGTTACATACAGGGCGGGATTGGCCGCAACCACACGCGGTCTGAAGCCGTAGACAATATCGACAAGCGAGCCGCTGGGTGTGAGATTTGCGCTGTCACGCACCGTAAAAAGCCCCAGCACGCCCGATGCGGAAATCAGAACGCCAAGCACAAGAAACAGCGTACGGTACCCCACAAGCTCAACAAGAATACCAAAGCCGCCCGCCACAATCAGCATCGCAAGCAGGGGGAGAATGGCAAGCACCCCCTCCACCTTGCCGCGATAGGCAGGTGCCGTATTATCCGTCACCCAAGCATTAAATGCGGCATCGTTTGCTGTAGAGCCGAAAATCGTCATCACGCAATCCGCCACCACAACAAGCGCAAGCGTCAGTGCCAGGGCGGCACCGCCCGTTTTGCCGAACAGCTTACCTACAAGCTCGGTATTAATCATGCCAAAAATCGCCACCGTGACACCCCAGATGATATACCCCCATGAGAGAAAGCTGCGGCGATTTCCCGTTTTATCCGAAAGCGTACCCGCAAGCAGCGTGGTCAGCGTTGCTGCCACACCCGAAAGCTGCACCATCAGCGTAACAGTATCCAGGTCAGGCGCAATCGTTTCAAACAAAAACAGATTGAAATACATATTTTCTACCGACCACGCAATCTGACCAATCAGTCCGAAGATCAGCAGAATCCGCCAATGGCGGCGGCCAAATTCCTTCATACTCTGCAAAAGAAAATCCTCCCTTCCTTTACTGCCATTATTGTACCACAAAATTTGCCGTTTGTACAGTGGAAGATAAAGCACTATCCCTAAAAGATTTTTGGATTGAGGACTTGCATTGTCATGGTTTTTATGTTAAAATATAGTATCTATGATTTCAACCCCCGAGGTGCGATATGGAATACATCTTTTCCGACAAGCTGGCCGCTTTGAAGCCATCCGCCATTCGCGAAATTTTCAAAAGCCTGGCTGACCCGACCATTATTTCCTTTGCAGCGGGCAACCCTGCGGCAGAATCCTTTCCTGTAAAGGAGCTTGCCACACTTTCTGCCGATATTTTTGAGAAAAGCGCGGCAACCGCGCTTCAATACGGCATGACCGAGGGCTATCCGCCCCTGCGCGAGGCAATTGCCAAGCGCCAGAAGGAGGTTTTCGGCATCGGCAGTGAGGACGACACCACCATCGTGGTATCGGGCGGTCAACAGGGTATTGAGCTTGCCTGCAAGGCCCTTTGCAACGAGGGAGATGTGGTGCTTTGTGAAAACCCCAGCTTCATCGGCGCGCTCAACGCATTCCGTTCCTGCGGTGCACGCACCGTCGGCGTGGAAATGGGCGAGGACGGCATTGATCCCGATGCACTGGAACAGGCCATCAAGGACAACCCCCGTACCAAGCTGCTCTACCTGATCCCCACCTTCCAGAACCCCACAGGCATCACGACAAGTGAAGTAAAGCGCCGTAAAATTCTTGAAATTGCCAAGCGCTACTCCCTGCCCATTCTTGAGGATAACCCCTATGGCGAGCTACGCTTTGCAGGTGAGGAAATTCCCACACTCAAAAGTCTTGATAAGGACGGGCTGGTGCTTTACTGCTCCTCCTTCTCGAAAATTCTGTCGGCAGGCATGCGCGTAGGCTTTGTCATCGGCCCAAATGCGCTGGTATCGAAAATGGTGGTTGCCAAGCAAAGCGAGGATGTGCATACCAACCTCTTTTTCCAGATGCTCTGCCATCGCTTTGTAACCGAGTGTGATCTGGACGCACACATCAGAAGCATTCGCGCCCTTTACCGCCGCAAATGCGATCTGATGCTCTCAGAGCTTGAAAAAAATCTCCCTGCCGAGGTAACCTTTACACGCCCCGAGGGCGGCCTTTTCATCTGGTGCACCCTGCCTGAGGGCGCCGATATGAACGCATTTGTGAAGCGCGCCATTGAAAAGAAGGTGGCCGTTGTACCCGGTACGACCTTTAACTGTGATACCACCGCACCCTCAAGCTCCTTCCGCCTGAACTACTCTACCCCTACCGATGAACAGATTGTAGAGGGCTGCAAGCGACTGGGTGAGGCTGCACGCGAATTTTTAAAGTGAGGACAATAAGACGATGATTGGTGAACAGAAAATTTGCTTCTCGGGTGTTCAGCCGAGCGGAAACCTGACCATTGGCAACTATCTTGGTGCCATTCGCAATTTTGCGACCTTCAGCGATACATATAAATGCTTTTACTGCGTGGTGGACGAGCATGCGATTACCGACCGCCAGAACCCGGCAGACCTGCGCCGCCGCACCTATGAAACGCTGGCCCTTTACATGGCCTGCGGCCTTGACCCCGAAAAGAACACACTGTACGTGCAATCGCACGTGCCCGCGCACGCCGAGCTTGCCTGGATTCTCAACTGCTACACCATGTTTGGCGAGCTTTCCCGTATGACACAGTTTAAGGATAAGAGCAGCCGCCACGCCGATAATGTCAATGCAGGACTTTTCACCTACCCTGCCCTGATGGCGGCAGATATTCTGCTCTATCAGACCGACGTTGTGCCTGTCGGCATTGACCAGAAGCAGCACGTGGAGCTTTGCCGCAATATTGCCGAGCGCTTCAATCAGATTTTTCCCGATACCTTTACGGTACCCGAGCCGATTATTCCCCAAAGCGGCAAGAAAATCATGTCGCTTGCCGACCCTACGAGGAAGATGAGCAAATCCGATGAAAACCCCAACGCCATCGTTTACATTCTTGACGACCGCGACACCATTATCCGCAAATTCCGCCGCGCGGTGACCGACTCCGATACCGTGGTGCGCTTTGCCGACGGCAAGGACGGCATCAATAATCTGATGACCATTTACTCCTGCTTTACGGGTAAATCGATGGAGGAAATTGAACGCGAATTTGAAGGCCGCGGCTACGGCGAATTCAAGCTTGCTGTGGGTGAGATTTGCGCCGACGCGCTTGCCCCCGTACAGGCACGCTATCGCGAGCTGCTTGCCGACAAGGCAGGCCTTGAGGCATGGATGAAGCGCGGCGCAGAGGAAGCTGCCTACTACGCACGCAAGACTCTCTCCAAGGTGCAGAGAAAACTTGGCTTTGTACAGGTAAGATAAACAAAAAGCCGCCCGATGGGCGGCTTTTTTATTACCAATCCGTAGAAATGGAGCCCCAAGCTCCTTTGATATAATCCAAACCCGACCAGAGGGTAAACACCGTCATCACGGCGATAAGCGCCAGCGAGATGGGGTAAACGCCTGCGGCAAACCAATCCCCTGCAAGGTAGGTCACAAGGTTATCCAAAAGCGGCTCAATCATCAGCATACAGATGCAGGCAATCTGTGATACGGTCTTGATTTTACCAAGCATCTTGGCGGCAACGACAGTGCCTGTGCTATTGACCAGCACCAAACGAAGCGAGGTAATGGCAAGCTCGCGGAAAATAATCACCAAAACGGCTACAAAGAACAAAACCGTGAAAAGATTGCTATAGGACAAGCCGTAAATATCAGGGCGCACCATGCGAAACAAGAGTGTCATGAGGGTACCAATCTCCATAAACTTATCGGCGACAGGATCCATAAATTTACCAAAGTTGGTGATAAGATTGTACTTGCGGGCAATTTTACCGTCGAGCATATCTGTAAGAGAGGTGAGTGCAAACAGCACCACGCCTACGCCATAGGCAATCTGCCACGGAATCATGGGAAGCAGC
>JAZOSC010000163.1:0-4603 GCA_045656925.1 Eubacteriales bacterium
ATCCTTTGCACGGGTATCGGGATTGATACCGGTCTTGGCGAGGATATCGTTTGCGCTCTTACGGCCGATGCCGTAGATATAGGTAAGTGCAATTTCCACTCTTTTTTGATTGGGAATATCAACACCTGCAATACGAGCCATAGTATTTTACCTCTTTCTTCAGTGTGGGGATTAGCCCTGTCTCTGCTTGTGCTTCGGCTTCTCACAGATGACCATTACACGGCCGCCTCTCTTGATAATCTTGCACTTTTCGCAGATTTTTTTAACGGAAGGCTTTACTTTCATTTGTCACACCATTCCTTTCATCTAAAATGTTTGATCAAAGCGATCATTTTGCACGCCAGGTAATACGTCCCTTGGTGAGGTCGTAAACCGAAACCTCAACCGTGACACGGTCACCGGGCAGAATACGGATATAATTCATACGCAATTTGCCGGAAATATGTGCGGTCACAATATGACCGTTCGGCAGCTTGACCTTGAAGGTTGCGTTGGGCAGTGCCTCAACAACCGTACCCTCAAACTCAATCACATCATCCTTTGCCACGTGTCTTTCCTCCCTTATTAGTCAGTATTTGCGAAATCTTCGCTCATTCTCCAATCTCGACCTCAGTCAAATTGATTACGCCGTCACTCGTGAGTGCAACGGTGTTCTCATAATGCGCGGACAGTGCCCCGTCAGCTGTCCTCACGGTCCAACCGTCTGACAGCTGACGCACCTCACAGGTGCCTTGGTTGATCATCGGCTCAATGGCTAAAACCATTCCCTCACAAAGGCGCGGACCGCGCCCCGGAGTACCGTAGTTTGGCACATCGGGTGCTTCATGCACCTCCTTGCCAATGCCGTGGCCAACAAACTGGCGCACTGTACTGTAGCCAAATCTCTTTACATAGGTATCAATCGCATGACCAATGTCACCGATTCTGTTGCCAACCTGCATGGCGGCAACCCCCTCATAAAAGCTTTGCTTGGTGGCAGCGATCAGTGCAGCCGCCTCATCGCTGATGCGTCCCACGCCAAAGGTACGGGCGCTGTCACCGTGATAGCCCTTATAAAAGGCACCTACGTCAATCTTCACGATATCTCCCTCCTGAAGCAGACGGTGCTCTGAGGGGATACCATGAATAACCTCGTCATTGATGCTGATGCAAGCAGAGCCGGGAAAACCGTAAAGCCCCAAAAACGAAGGTCTGGCACCGCACCCCTCGATATGCTGACGAATCAGCGTATCAAGGTGCTTGGTGCTGACACCCTCACGGATGTGCTCACGGGCGACAAGCAATGCCTCGCCCGTAATTCTGCCTGCCTCGCGCATCAACGCGATCTGACCGGAATTTTTGATCTGAATCATATCATGAATTTCGCGAGCGCCTCAGCTACAAGGCGCGTGGTATCGGCGACCTCCTCCTGTCCCTCTACCGTAATAAGCAGTCCCTTTGCGGCGTAATACGCCTTTACGGGCTCTGTCTGCATATGGTAGGTTTCAAGACGCTTTGCCACCGTTTCGGGTGCGTCGTCCTCGCGGACGTAAAGTGCCGCACCGCATTTATCGCAAATACCCTCCTTCGCGGAAGGCTTATACTCCACATGGTAGGATGCGCCGCAAGTGCATACGCGGCGTCCGCTCATGCGTTTGATGATTTTGTCATCTGCGACCTCGAGTGCGAGAGCCGCATCAATTCTGACACCCATTGCGTCAAGTGCCTCTGCCTGAGGTATTGAGCGAGGGAAGCCGTCAAGAATAAAGCCGTTCTTGCAGGCATCGGATGTCAGATATTCCTTAATAATACCGATTACGACCTCGTCGGGAACAAGCTTGCCTTCATCAATATAGGACTTTGCCGTTTTACCGAGCGCAGTACCTGCCTTGATTGCGGCACGCAGAATATCGCCCGTAGAGATTGCTGGAATACCCCATCTTTCTGAAATTTTCTCGGACTGCGTGCCTTTGCCCGCACCCGGAGCACCCATCAGAATTAAATTCATAATCTCCTCCGTATTTCGGTTATAGGAAAATCAGTTCAGGAAGCCCTTGCTGGTACGCAAGCTGATCTGTGCCTCCAGATCACGAACGGTCTCAAGTGCAACACCCACAACAATCAGCAAGGAAGAACCACCGAAGGTGAGAATGCTGAGGTCGGGCAGATTAACGTCGAGCTTCAGGTTCTGAATAGCAGTCGTCACGACGGTAACCAGCATAGGCAGGCCCGCTACGATGCAAAGGAAGAATGCACCAATGAGCGTCACGCGCTTCAGAATTTTCTGAATATACTGTACGGTAGGATAGCCGGGGCGGATACCGCGGACCGAGCCACCGTTTGCTGCAATATTGTTCGATACCTCAACAGGATTGAAGGAAATCAACACGTAGAAGTAAGAGAACGCAACAATCAGAATCAGGTAAAGCACCAGATAAAGCCAGGTTGTAGGAGCAAAGAAGTTGTTCACAAACTTTGCAAAGCCGCTATCCTCGTTCACGAATGCGGCAATGGTTGCAGGGATAGATACGATGGAGCTTGCAAAGATGATCGGCATCACGCCGGTCATGTTCAGCTTAATCGGAAGATTGGTGTTCTGACCACCATACATCTTACGTCCAACCACGCGCTTAGCGTAGTTAATCGGAATACGGCGCTCGGAGTTGGTCACCCAAACAACGAAGCCGACAGTGGCAATAATCACGGCAATAATAACCAGCGTAATTGCAACACCGATGACAGCCGACCACACTTTGCTATCCACATAGCCAGTCATAATGACGCCATCCCATACCGAGGTTGCCATGCTGGGCAGACGGGAAATGATATTGGCAAACAGAATAATTGAAATACCGTTGCCAATGCCCTTCTCGTTAATCAGCTCAGCAAGCCACATCACAAGTGCGGCGCCTGCGCAGAAGGCTGCGTTGATCACCAGCAATGCAAACCAGTCGTCACGCTCAAGCCAGCCGTAATTTCTCAGCAGCATGCTGTAACCAAAGCTGGTAATGAGTGCAAGAGCAACCGTTACGACACGCGTGATAGCGGCAATCTTCTTCTGGCCCTCAGCACCGTCCTTTGCCATACGCTCAAGCGCGGGAATGGCAATGGTCAGCAGTTGAATGACGATGGAAGCAGTAATGTAGGGGCTGACGGAGAGTGCAAACAGCGTTGCCTGCTCAA
This sequence comes from Eubacteriales bacterium, assembly GCA_045656925.1. Classification (GTDB taxonomy): domain Bacteria; phylum Bacillota; class Clostridia; order Oscillospirales; family CAG-272; genus Firm-07. Next base: position 3,163 of record JAZOSC010000163.1, read on the forward strand.
GCGCGCCACCCGACATAATGCTCATCAGGCCAAGCACGGAGGAACCAAAGGCGGTCGAAAACTGATCCGCCAGGTCCGGGGTAACATAAGGAACAAAAATGCAAGCACCAAGGCGATAAAGGAGGACGATGAACAACGTGAAGAGCATCTTCTTTTGAAGTTCAGGTGTCTTCCATGCGTTCTTTAACGTCTTAAACATCCTTATGCCACCTCGATCTTTCCACCTGCTGCTTCAATCTTCTCCTTAGCGGAAGCAGAAAAGACAGATGCCTTAACGGTCAGCTTCTTGGTAAGCTCACCGTTGCCAAGAACCTTGAGGCCATCAAGCTCCTTGCGAATGATCTTCTTCTCAAGCAGAGCTGCTGCGTCTACCACGGCGCCGTCCTCAAACACGTTGAGTGCTGCGACGTTGACAATTGCGTAAACCTTTGCAAATCTGTAGTTGTTGAAGCCGCGCTTGGGAAGCTTACGGTACAGGGGAAGCTGGCCGCCCTCAAAGCCGGGACGGACACCGCCGCCGGAGCGAGCGTTCTGACCCTTGTGGCCCTTACCGGCGGTCTTACCGTTACCGGAGCCGGCGCCACGGCCCTTGCGCCAAGCAGCCTTGGCAGAGCCTTCTGCGGGTTTCAGTTCATGAAGTTTCATATCAGCTTACCTCCTTCAAGCATTTTCTACCTTAACAAGGTGGGAAATAACCTTAACCTTGCCGGCAAGCGTAGCGTTATCCTCGTGAAGGATGAAATCGCCGATCTTGTGAAGCCCAAGGGACTTTGCAGTAGCCTTCTGAGCGGGCTTTGCACCGATGGTGCTCTTAATGAGAGTTACTTTCTTCATGGTGAACCCTCCTTAACCCTTGATCTGCGCTACATCGATGTCGCGAAGCTTCGCAACCTCTTCTGCAGTACGCAGAGCCTTAAGGCCCTCAATGGTAGCCTTAACAACGTTTGCGGGGTTGTTAGAGCGCAGGCACTTTGCACGGATATTCTTGATACCTGCAAGCTCCAGCACGAAACGAACACCGCCACCTGCGATGATACCGGTACCGGGTGCGGCAGGTCTCAGAAGCACCTTGCCTGCACCAAACTCACCGATAACCTCGTGCGGAATGGTCGTACCCTTCAGGGATACGGTAATCATATTCTTCTTTGCATCCTCAATGCCCTTACGGATTGCTTCGGGCACCTCAGCTGCCTTACCGAGACCTACACCGATACGGCCCTTGCCGTCGCCTACTGCCATGATAGCGGCAAAGCGGGCGATACGGCCACCTTTAACGGTCTTGGAAACACGGTTGAGCGCAATCAGCTGCTCTTTAAATTCCTGTTCACCAGGATTTCTGTTGTAAGCCATGTTAATCCTCCTAAAATTTGCTCAACTTCTGTTAAGCAGTGTACAAACCGGACTCAGAACTTCAGGCCGCCCTCGCGAGCGCCTTCAGCCA
>JAZOSC010000164.1:0-3706 GCA_045656925.1 Eubacteriales bacterium
CATACGGGAAGGCACGCCCAGAGGGTTCAGCACGATATCCAGAGGAGTACCGTCTGCCAGGAAAGGCATATCCTCGGGAGGCATGATGCGGGAAACGACACCCTTGTTACCGTGACGTCCTGCCATCTTATCTCCGACGGAGATCTTACGCTTCTGCGCGATATAAACGCGAACCTGCTTATTGACGCCTGCGGGCAGCTCGTCACCGTTTTCACGGGAGAACACCTTCACGTCAACAACAATGCCGCTTTCACCGTGAGGCAAGCGGAGCGAGGTATCACGAACCTCTCTTGCCTTTTCGCCGAAAATGGCACGAAGCAATCTTTCCTCGGGGGTAAGCTCGGTTTCGCCCTTGGGCGTAATCTTACCAACGAGAATATCGCCTGCGCGCACCTCTGTACCCTTCTTGACAATGCCCTCTGCATCAAGGTCCTTCAGTGCGTCCTCACCAACGTTGGGAATCTCACGGGTAATTTCCTCCGGGCCAAGCTTGGTATCGCGGGCCTCGTGAGAATGCTCCTCAATGTGGAGAGAGGTATATACGTCATCACGTACCAGACGCTCGTTCAAAAGAACTGCGTCCTCGTAGTTATAGCCCTCCCAGGTCATGAAGCCGATGAGCGCGTTCTTACCGAGGGAGATTTCACCGTTGCAGGTTGCGGGGCCATCGGCAATCACGCGGCCTGCCTCAATGATATCACCCTTGGATACGATGGGACGCTGATTAAAGCAGGTTCCCTGGTTGGTACGCTTGAACTTAATCAGGTTATACACGTCACGCTCACCGTTATCAAGAACAATCTCAATACGGTCAGCATCGACGTAATCAACAATACCTGCGCGCTTTGCCACAACCACGACACCGGAATCGACGGCTGCCTTATATTCCATACCGGTACCAACGATAGGAGAATCGGTCACCATCAGCGGCACAGCCTGCTTCTGCATGTTGGAGCCCATCAGCGCACGGGAGTTATCGTCATTTTCAAGGAAAGGAATCATTGCCGTAGCAACGGATACCACCATCTTGGGGGAAACGTCCATAAAGTCAACGCGAGATGCCTCAACCTCACAGATATCGTTCTTATCACGGGCATTGACGATCTTATTGACAAAGCGGCCCTCGCTGTCAAGCGGCTCATTTGCCTGCGCGATGATATAGCGATCCTCCACATCTGCAGTCATGTAAACCACCTCATCGGTCACGACACCGCGCTCCTTATCGTATCTGCGGTAAGGTGCCTCAATGAAGCCGTACTCGCTGATGCGTGCATAGGTGGTCAGATAAGAAATCAGACCGATGTTAGGACCTTCGGGTGTTTCAATGGGACACATGCGGCCGTAATGTGTATAGTGGACGTCACGCACGTCAAAGGAAGCGCGATCGCGCGACAGACCACCGGGGCCAAGCGCGGACAGACGGCGCTTATGCGTCAGCTCTGCCAGCGGGTTGTTCTGATCCATGAACTGCGAAAGCTGTGAGGAGCCGAAGAACTCGCGAATACCCGTAGCAATCGGACGGGTATTGATAAGCATCTGGGGCGAAAGCTTATCGCTATCCTGGGTAGCCATACGGTCGATGATCGTCTTATTCATACGGCTGAAGCCGATGCGGAGCTGGTTTTGCAGCTGCTCACCGACCGAGCGAATGCGACGGTTACCCAGGTGGTCAATATCATCATACTGGCCAAGGCCCTGGTCATGCATCAGACCGAGCATATAGTTGATGGACGCAAAAATATCGTCCTTGGTGATGTGCTTGGGGCAAAGCTCTGCCATACGGCGAAGCACCAGCTCGCGCAGGACTTCCCTGTCGTCCCCCGCCTCCTCCATAATCTCGAGGAGCACGGCGGTGCGAACTCTTTCCTTCACGCCGCAGTCGGCAAGGTCGTAGCCAAGCAGATACTGAGGCTCAATGGTGTTGTTGGAGAACACCTTTACAATTTCGCCATCCTCAAGCACAACGGAAACACCGTTGATGCCTGCATGCTCAATAGCCAGCGCATCCTCGTGAGAAAGCACGGTGCCCGCCTCAAAGACGACCTCGCCCGTGATGGGGCTGACTGCGGCCTCCGCAAGCTTGCGTCCCTCAATACGGGCAGCAAGTGCAACCTTCTTGTCAAACTTGTAACGGCCAACGGGCGCAATATCGTAGCGCTTGTTGTCAAACAGAATATCGGAAAGAAGCTTCTGTGCGGCATCAACCATCGGCGGCTCACCGGGACGGAGCTTCTTGAAGATTTCCTTCAGTGCCTCATGACCGACGGCGGTCAGATTGTGCTCTGCCAGTGTTTCGGAGTCATCCTTATCAAAGGTGGCACGCAGACGGACCTCCTCGCCAAAGATGGCACAGACGTCCTCGCGCGACTCAATCTCGGGCCTGTCCCCAAGAGCGCCGAGCGCGCGGATAAACATCGTAAGCGGAACCTTGCGGTTCTTATCAATGCGGACATAGATGACACCGCTGTTATCGGTTTCATATTCAAGCCACGCACCGCGGTAAGGAATAATCTGGGCGGTGTAATTGCGCTTACCCATCTTATCAATCTCGGAGGCGTAGTACATACCGGGAGAACGGATGATCTGCGAAACGATGACACGCTCCGCGCCATTGATAACGAAGGTGCCGTTCTCGGTCATCAGCGGGATTTCACCCATGAAAATATCAGAGTTCTGCACCTCACCCGTCAGCTTGTTGGTCAGACGGACGGTGACACGCAGGGGGGCAGCATAGTTTGCGTCGCGCTCCTTGCACTCCTCAACGGTGTACTTGGTCTTCTGGTCGATCGAATAGGACAGGAACTCAATCGACAGGTTGCCCGAAAAGTCCGTGATGGGGGATACGTCACGCAGCACCTCACCAAGGCCCTCCTTAAGGAACCAGTCGAAGGATTTGGTCTGGATTTCTACCAGGTTAGGCAGCTCCAGTGTGTAGCGAGCCTTGGAAAAACTCATTCTTTTGTTTTGACCAAGAAACTGCTCTCTTACATTGACCATGTTTGTTTTACTCTCCAATCTTTTTTGTTGCCCACGACGGGGACACGGAAGTCCAAAACGCTTACATTTGCGCCGCCAGAATTCGCGCATACGCGTATATAATAGTTTTGATGCGAACTGTCGCCAAATGCCCAAAAGTCGGCACTACGGCAATTATAATGCAGTTTAATATTATAGCAAAGAGTGTCTTCCTTGTCAAGAGGTTTTTTGTTCAAAATATGAACTTTTTTAAAATTTTACCAAATTTATTGCAAAAATTTTTCAGTTTTTTTCAAAAAAGCCCTTGCATTTTGTTTTACGGTGTGATATTATATATGACTGTATGGATATTGCGACGGCGCACCCTCTCAGGCGCCCTCGCCCAAACCGAAACGAATTGTAAAGGAGGGTGAACGATTTGCCGAACATTAAAAGTGCTAAGAAACGTGTAAAGGTTACCGCCACCAAGACGATGCAGAACAAAATCTTCCGCACGCAGATGAAAACTGCGATGAAGAAGTATGAGGCTGCTGTCGAGGCAGGTGACGTCGCGCTCGCACAGGAGACCTACAAGGCAGCCGTTAAGAAGATTGATATGGCTGTTACCCGTGGCATTATCCACAAGAACGCTGCTGCTCACAAGAAGAGCCAGTTTACCAAGAAGCTCAACGCAATGGCTTAATTGCAAAAAATACGGAAGTCCTTTAACCCGAGGACTTCCGCTTTTTTT
>JAZOSC010000165.1:0-13883 GCA_045656925.1 Eubacteriales bacterium
CCCGAGGCTCTTCCTGAAAATGGCTTCCTCTGCCTGCTTGAAGGAATTGAGGATCCGTATAATTTCGGCTATGCTCTGCGCTCACTCTACGCGGCGGGTGCAGACGGTATTCTGGTGGGTGAACGCAACTGGCTTTCCGCCGCAGGTGTTGTGGCACGTGCCTCGGCAGGCGCATCAGAGGCACTGCCGATGTTTGCAGGTGATGTAAATGCAGCGCTTACGGTGGCGCGCGCACGCGGCTATCGTGTGGTTTGCGCGGGTATCCGCAATGCGGTTTCCTATCTTGAGGCTGATCTTACCCGTCCCCTGATATTGGTGGTTGGGGGCGAAAAGCGCGGCATTTCCGCAAATATTTTGGCTGAAGCTGACGCTGTGGTACGCATTGATTACGGCAGAAGCTTTCGCGGCTCGCTATCGGCGGCATCTGCCACAACCGTTCTTGCCTTTGAGGTGCTGAAGCAAAACAAATGATCATCAATGCAAGCAGGAGGTTGTGTGGGCAACGCCCTTTACGGCATCATAGCGTCATTCCCCTAAAAATTACGTTTTTTCGCGCAAAATATTCTATTAACTCTTGCAATTATTTAAATATTCTGTTATAATAATCGTTGGTAAAAAATTTGGGAGGTAGCATTATGCTTACATCTATTGTTGGTATTAACTGGGGTGACGAGGGCAAGGGCCGTATGGTCGACCTTCTCTCTGAACAGCAGGATATTGTTGTTCGTTATCAGGGTGGCAACAACGCCGGTCACACCGTCATTAATGAGCGCGGCAAGTTCGTGCTGAATCTTCTCCCCTCGGGCATTCTGCGCCCCGAGGTTGTCTGCGTGATGGGCAACGGCATGGCCATTGACCTGCAGCACCTTGAAAAGGAAAGCGCAGCCCTCATTGCGGCAGGTGTGGAGATTTCCCCCCGTAATCTGAAAATCAGCGACCGTGCAATTCTTACCCTTCCCTACCACGTGCAGCTTGACTGCCTCGAGGAGGAGCGTCTTGCAGGTGAGAAATACGGCTCTACCCGTCGCGGCATTGCTCCCGTGTACGGTGACAAGTATATGAAAAAGGCTATCCGCGCAGGCGACCTGCTTGACCTTGATTATCTTGCAAAGCGCCTGAAGGGTATTGTTGCCTACAAGTCCCTGATGATTGAGGGCGTATACAAGGCAGAGCCTCTCTCTTACGACGAGCTGTTTGCTTGGCTGAAGAAGTATGCCGAGATGTATAAGGATTATATCGTTGATACGGGCATCTACCTTACCGAGGCTGTCAAGGAAGGCAAGCGCATTATGTTTGAAGCACAGCTTGGTGCGCTTCGTGATATTGACTTCGGCATTTATCCCTACACCTCGTCTTCCTCTACTATCGCTGCTTACGCGCCCATCGGTGCAGGTATTCCCGGTGTGAAGCTTGACCAGGTTTACGGCGTAATGAAGGCTTACTCCACCTGTGTTGGTGAAGGCCCCTTCACCGCAGAGTGGTTTGGCGAGGAGGCAGAGGAGCTTCGCCGTGCCGGTGGCGAGTACGGTGCCGCTACGGGCCGTCCCCGTCGTGTTGGCCCCTTTGATGTTGTGGCTTCCCGCTACGGTTGCCGTGTGCAGGGTGCCGATTACATCGCCCTGACTAAGACTGACATTCTCTCCTATATGAAAAAGATTCCGATTTGCGTTGCTTACGACGTAAACGGTAAGCGTGTCACCGAGTTCCCCACAGGCAACGACCTTATCGTTGCAAAGCCAATCTACGAGTACGTTGATGGCTGGAACTGTGATATCAGCAAGTGCCGCACCATTGAGGATATGCCCAAGGAGCTGATTGCTTACGTCAAAAAGCTTGAGGAGCTGGTTGATTGCAAAATCAAGTACGTTTCCGTCGGTGCCGAGCGCGAGGCTTATATCCAGATGTTCTGATTGCGCGAATGAAAAGCTCATAAATATACCGCCCTTTGCCGAACGGCAAGGGGCGGTATTGTTTATCGTGCAAGTGATAAATTCAGCAACTTTTTGTAAAAAACACCTATTTTCCGTAGGTTTCCTTATACAACGATAATTTTATAAAAATAGAGCATTTTTTAATAAAAACCACTTGAAAAATGCAAAAAACAGGTGTATAATGAAGATAAAGACTGAAATTTATTCCTGCAAGGAGAAGGACGTATGAAGCCTGAAATTCTTTCCCGTCTGGCCACCGTCAACGACGAGGAACGCCGCATTATTGAGGGTGAGCTCAAAATCAATAAAAAGCTATATTCCGCTTATACCAAGGAATACATCATCAACCGCCACCGCCTGATGCAAGAGGGGGAGCAGATTGCCCTGCGCCGTCACACGCGCTTTACCGATTTCCCTCCGCACGGTCACAACTACGTGGAGATGACCTACGTCTGCTCGGGCGAGGTGGTGCACGTCATCAAGCACCGCGAAATCCGTATGCACGCGGGTGACGTACTGCTTCTGAATCGGCATACCCAGCACAGTGTACGCAAAACGGGCGAGGATGATATTGCCATCAACGTACTGTTGGCTACCGATACCTTTCATTCCTTTGCCTCCGTTCTGCCTGCCGCTTCCCCCCTTTCCTCCTTCATGGCGGAAAATATTCGCTCCAATGGCGAGGCGGAATATATGCTCTTTTCGACCGAGGGCGTACCGCCCCTGCAAAACCTTTTTGAAAACCTTGCGTATGCCATGGTCGGCAACGATATTTTAAGCCCCGAAATTTTAAAAAGCACAGTGTCGCTGATTCTCCGTCATTTTGCCGAGCTGCCCGAATGTACCATTGCCGCCGCACGCCATCGCTCGGACGCAGAGCTGTTGCAGGCGCGTATTGAGGATTACGTACGCACCGATTTCCGCACTGCAACACTCTCGGAGCTTGCCGAGCGTCTTGGCTTAAGTGTTCCTTACCTTTCGAAGCGTGTGCGTGAGCTTTGCGGCATCACCTTTTCGAGGCTGTTGCAGGAAGCGCGCTTTGAGGAAGCACTTCGCTTGCTTGAAACCACCGACCTGCCTGTGGGTGATATCATTATTGCCGTAGGCTATGAGAACACCAGCTTCTTCCACAATCAATTCCGCGCCAGATATAATTGCTCCCCTTTTAAATGGCGTAAATCCCAGCGCGGCGAGTAATACCTTTTTCTTAGATGATATGTGCCGCAAACACATAAAAGCAGAGCACGGCAAAGCCGTGCTCTGCTTTTATAATACTGTGCTTTAAGAGTTGCCGCAGCAACGGCCGCGCCCTTCGGCGGAGAGTGCGGGTGCTACGTTATTGGGGCAGAAGGCTGCCGTCGGGAACGGCATCTGGCGGAAGGTACCGCATGGGTCCTCCTCAGAGGGCGAGCAGCATTCCTTATCAGGAATACAAAACTCGCTGGCAGATACCAGCAGCTGACCGTCACGCACCAGGCGAATGACCGAGAACAGTCCCAAGGAAACCACAAGATAGCGACCGTTATCCTCGTCCTGCAGCGCACCCGAAAGGCGCTCGCTCACAACGGTGGGAATATCACAGCAGCAGCAATTGCAGCAGCATTTCTTTTCCTCAACGACTCTGGCACCGAGTACCACAGGGGGGACGACCTCTACAACGGCTTCAGGCGTGTTTTCTGCACAGGCAACAGGCTCCGGAATGGCGCAAAAGCTGTTGCAGGCACGGCTGCGGAAAACGCTGACATTCGATTCGCCGCCAAAAAGCACGACGCGCTTGTCAAGCACTGCCACGCCTTCAATTTCCTGCGACTGCCCCATGGGCATACAGACCTCAAATTTACAAAGGACGTAGAAGCGCACCAACACGGTATAAAAGCCGCGATTGAACTGTACGGGGTCCACCGTAATGTTGGATGCCACAATCTCGGCGCATTTTACGCGAAGATTGCCTGTTCTTGCAATCAGCTCCTCACCGCTGCAGGTCAGAAATACGCGGACATCCTCAAAGCAGTCCCTGTCACGGCAGGCATCAAGAATACGCGCCGCCTCGATGCCGAAGCTTTCACGCGCGTTACCGCTACCGCCCAGACAGGAAAACTTATTTTCTCCCATAGGAAGCTATTTCCTCCTTGATAAGATTGAGAGCCACCCGTGAGGTGACTCTCCCTTATTATTTTATGGGGGGCGTGTCGAATTTGACAGTTTATTGTAAAAGGAAGCCCTGCACTTCGGGAAAAAGCAGATATTCCCCGTCCTTGTGAAAAAGAAGCATCGGCAGTATCTCCTCATCTGCCACGACCACGGTTTGGCCAATGCCACCAACAGCAAAGGTCTCTGTGACAGAGGTGCTTCCTGCAGATACAATGTGATAGCGCACGGCGGAATTTACCGTCGGCATTCCGCTTTGATAAAGCAGACTTTCGTTTTGTCCTTCAACCAGAAGGGTTATCGCACCGTTTTCCGCGCAGACGGTTAAGGCGGTGTGCTTGTGGAAGGAAAACGGCTGTCCATATTCGTAGGTGACAAGTGTCATTCCGTATTGTGCTGCAATTTCTGCAAGCAAGGCAAGCTCGGCATCGTCCTCGGGCAGCGGAATCAGTAAATTGCGTGGTGAAAGATGTCTGGATATGGCGGCGAGGCGATTTTCATTCAGAGCCTTGGCATCAGGCACGGCATAATAATCAAGCCTTGTGCTGTCAAGCTCACGCAGGAGCTTACCGCCAAGCGCGAGCGCGTCGCTCTTTGCCCTTCCGAAATCCATCAGTATTGTTTGACTGCCGTCTTGTACCAGAATACAGGTTGCGCTCTCCTCCCTGCCGTACAGTACTGCCGTTTTACCTTCAAGCACCGCGGCGCGCGTGATAAAAATGGCAAAGAACAGCAGTGTAGCTACCGCATACGGCAAAAGCATCAGCAGCTTGCGCCGTATGCGAAAAAGAAGCAAAAGCAGGGTTGGTATCAGAGAGGCAAATACAAGATATGGGACGAATTCGCCGCGCAGGGATAGCATTACATCGGGATGCCCCAAGGCGTTTGCAAGTGTTAATATCAGATTTCCGATAGCCGTCGCCAATTTACCGAAAAGAGATGCGGGAAACAGGCAGAGTGTCATTGTGGCAAGATAAAGAAAGAGTGTTGTCGGAAATATCAGCAGCAAATTGGAAAGTGGTGTAATCAGCGACACCTCACCAAAGGTAAACCATTGAATGGGGTAGGTGAAAAGTGAGGCGGCAAAGGTTAAAAGCAGTGAGGATAAGGGCCATAAAAGCAGCTTGACGGCAATTCCCCGCTTCCTTCGCAGTTTGCGGAACAGAATACGGGAAAGACTGCCAACTGTAAGAATTCCAAATGTGGCGAGCAGTGTCAGCTGAAGGGAAACGGAGAGGAAGGACAAGGGTGCAATCAGAAGCATGACCGCCCCTGCCGTAAAGAGCGAGGTCATCGCATCTGCACGCGTACGGAACAGAAACGCAAGCTGTACGAGCAGAAGCATCAGTGCAGCACGCAGGAGCGAAATGGGAAAGCCCGTGAAAAGAAGATAGCCAAGCACGAGGAAAAGCAACGCAAAGATCCGCCATTTGCGCGAAAGCCCTGCACCAAGCAGCAGCTTTTCCGCCAGCAGCACGAGAATACCAAGATGCAGGCCGCTGAGTGCCAGGAGATGTGATACGCCTGCGTAGCGGAAATCCTGCAGAGCGTCAGAGGATAGCACCTCTCGCTCGCCAAGGAGCATGGCGGCGGCAAGCGCACCTGCCTCTCCCTTCATATATTCACGTATGCGGCCCAAGGCACGTATACGCAGGTTATTAACGGTATGCGCCAAAATCCCCTGCTCACCTGTTTGTACGGTTACAGTGTCCTTGTCGGTGAGAGCAAGTAAAACCGCCGCCCCCTCACCGCGGTATTGCAGGTGACGGTTTTCTATGTAATTATCGGCATCAAGCGGCATAACGGTACAAACACAGGAAACAGCATCACCTGCAAGGAAGGGTGCGCTTTGGTCAAGCTTGAGAATAGCTTTTCCGCTTGTTATTTCTCCGTCCAGCTGCGTTATCGTCACCAAAAGCTCGCTGCTATATGCGGAAGCGGTAAGTGTATCCTGTATCATAAGAGTGACTGTCGCTTTTCGCCCCTCCGCCTCGTGAAGGCTGCGCTCACGCAGATGCAGGGGCAGCACACGCAGGCTTCCCACAAGCAGGCCCAAGGAAATCAACAGCAAAAAGATAACGAAAGGCTTTTCGGGTGCGATGAAGCAGCATATGATTGCTGTCGCAAAAAGCAACGCACCAATAGAAAGCAGTACCTGTATTGCGGTAAACGAAAGGAGCTCTGAGAAAATAACGGCAAAAATCAATGCTCCACATGCGGCAGCAAGCGGCCGCCTTGCAAATAATGCCATTGCCCATTTCCTTCCTTTCGCGTAAAATAATACCCTTGCTATTATACAGACAGAGTCGGTTTTTGTCAAATAAAATTCGCGCTTTCGTCACTTTAAAGGGCAATTTCGGAAAAATCTCTTGACAAATCCGCATTTTATAGGTATAATAGCCCTAATGTCAAAAAACACTTGGAGGACATTTGCATGTTTGATAAAGTAAAAGAAATCCTGGTCGAAGAGCTTCAGATTGATGAGAAGCTGATTACTGCCGATGCTGAGCTGACGCGTGACCTTGGCATTAACTCGATTGAGCTGGCAGACCTTGTTATGGTTTGCGAGGATAAGTTCGGTATTGAGGTTTCCGAGGATGACGCAGGTAAGTTCGTTACCGTCGGTGACGTGGTTTCCTATCTTGAATCTCTTTAATTTGTATTGAAAACGGCACTCACCAATCGGTGAGTGCCGTTTTCCTTTATCATAATAACCGCGTGGCTTGCCTATACTTTTGTGAGGTGAGGCTATGAAAAACTTTCTGTTATCGGTGCTGGCATTACTGCTGGCGCTTTCCGTTACCCTGCTGGCGGCTCTGTTTCTGCCTGCATTCTTGAGCGTCGGAAAAGGGGCACAGACAGCGGCCGCCATTGCGCCTGTTATTATATTGGATGCGGGGCACGGCGGCAGAGATGGGGGGGCAACTGCCAAAAACGGCACCCCTGAAAAGGACTTGAATCTTGACCTGACAGCGCGATTGTCAGCATTGCTCCGTGCGGCAGGGTATACTGTGGTGTCAACGCGAGAGGGTGACTATTCCTTAGGGGAAAATGCACCCGTCGGCAAGCGAAAGCAGGCTGACCTTGCAGGCAGACTGGCCATGATGCAGGCGCAGGAAAACGCCGTCTTTATCAGCATACATATGAATACCTACCCGGGTGAAGCTTGTCGGGGCACACAGGTGTGGTATACGGCAAACTTTCCCGAAGCCAAGGCGCTTGCCGATGCCGTGCAAATGGGCGTGAAGGAAGCTTTACAGCCCGAAAACACAAGAAAAACCAAGGCAGCGACCTCTGCCATCTATCTTTTGCATCGAGCGACCTGCCCTGCCATTCTCATCGAATGCGGATTTCTCACCAACAGAGAGGAAAGTGCTCTGCTCTGTACCTCCGATTATCGCGCTGCGCTTGCACTTATCATTTTTGAGGCAGTCTCAAAAAATTTGCAGACAGACACTTGCGCGAAATAGGTAAAAATGTTATACTGATGTTAATATATGCTTTTATATGTTAATAAACAAGGAGAACGAAATGAAAGGCTTGAAAACTGTCTATATCTGCTCCGAGTGTCAGCACGTTTCCCCCAAATGGCTGGGGAAATGCCCTGCCTGCGGTGCGTGGAACAGTCTGGTGGAGGATGTGATAGGCGAGGATAAAAAATCCCCTGCTGCCGCGCGCCATGCTCTGACCGCACGCCCCACAGGACGTGCCACGCCCTATCGTGAGCTGGATATGCCCTCGTATATCCGTACCGCCACAGGCCTTGGCGAGCTTGACCGCGTGCTGGGCGGTGGATTGGTGCTTGGCTCGGTGGTGCTTTTATCGGGCGAGCCCGGCATCGGCAAATCCACGCTTCTGATGCAGATTTCCGATATTCTGGGCGCGCACCGTCAGGTGCTGTACATTTCAGGCGAGGAATCGAGCGGACAGCTGCGTCTGCGTGCCGAGCGCCTTGGTGTGGCGGGTGAAAATCTCTCAATTTTAACCGAAACCAATATTGAAAAAATTCTTGCCGAAATTGACCGTACAAAGCCCGACGTGGTGATCGTGGATTCTATCCAGACGGTTTACAGCGAGAATATCGCCTCTACGGCAGGTGCAGTTACACAGGTGCGCGAAAGCGCACTTGCGCTGATTAATAAGGCGAAAAGCGACAATATTTCAGTTATTCTTGTCGGCCACGTAAACAAGGAGGGCAGCATCGCCGGCCCGAAGCTGCTTGAACATATGGTTGATGCAGTGCTTTACTTTGAAGGGGAACGGCAGCAGACCTATCGCATCATTCGTGCCATCAAAAACCGCTACGGCTCCACAAACGAGATTGGTGTATTTGAAATGACCGACGTGGGGCTTGCAGAGGTGGAAAATCCCTCGGAGATGCTGCTTGCAGGCAGACCGCAGAATACGGCGGGTAACTGTGCCGTCTGCACGATGGAGGGAACCCGTCCTCTGATTGCCGAAATCCAAGCGCTTGTCAGCCCGACTGCTACCCCTGCCCCGCGCCGTACCACGAACGGCATTGACTACAACCGCCTTTGCCTGATTCTCGCAGTGCTTGAAAAAAGGCTTGGGCTGCGATTTTCCGCAAACGACGTGTATATCAATGTTATCGGCGGCTTACGCCTGGACGAGCCTGCATCGGACGTAGCTGTGGCAATGGCGCTTGTATCCTCTCTCACCGACCGTGCCGTGCCTGACGACCTGATTGCCATCGGGGAGCTTGGACTTTCGGGCGAATGCCGCGCTGTATCGGGGCTTGAATATCGCGTAAAGGAGGCAGCACGCCTCGGCTTCAGGCGCGCAGTAGTTCCCTACCGCAATCTTGAAAAGCGCGAGCTGCACGCGGATATTCAGCTCATTCCCATAAAAAGTATTTTTGATGTACTGACGCTGCTTGCACCGCCGCAAAAGCAATAATCCCTCTGCCCGATGCCGTTTTTTACGGTATCGGGCATCTATTTTAAAAAATTTTGAAAAAATTTCCGCCTGCTGTTGCCCTTCCGCATTTTTTATGCTATAATAACTTATTATATTATATTTCGCGTGTGCGAAGCGCGCAGCAAGCACGCCCGTACGCGCAATGTGAGGTCTGACTATGAAATATCTTGTATTGATTCCCGACGGTATGGCCGATGAGCCGATTGCGGCGCTTGGCGGCAAAACCCCTATGCAGCAGGCAAACAAGCCTGTAATGGACGCGCTGGCACGTGAGGCGCTGGTGGGTACGGTATCCAACGTCCCTGCCGACATGGTGCCTGAAAGCGACACCGCAAATCTTGCTATTTTATCCTATGATCCCAAGGTGTTTTCCAAGGGACGCTCTCCGCTGGAGGCCGTCAGCATGGGCATTGAAATGGCACCCGATGAAACGGCATACCGCTGTAATGTGGTGACACTCTCCGACGAGGGAGAGGCCTATGAGGATAAAATTATCCTTGACCACAGTGCCGATGAGATTACCACTGCAGAGGCAGATGAGCTGATCAAGGCGTTGCAAGCGCATTTTGGCAATGACGAGCGTCACTTTTACACGGGCGTCAGCTATCGCCACTGCCTCATTCGCAAAAACGGCAACGACCGCTACAATTTCATGCGTCCGCACGACATTCTCGGCAAGCGCATCGGCGATTTTCTTCCACGCGTAGAGGACGGCGGTGCCGAATTCCTTGAAATCATGCGTGAAAGCTTTGAAATTCTCAATCATCATCCCATAAACGAGGCACGCCGTGCGCGCGGACTCAAGCCCGCAAACTCCGCATGGTTCTGGAGCCCCGGAAAGAAGCCCCAGCTTCCCTCCTTCTCGGAAAAGTGGGGCTTGCAGGGCGCTGTGATTTCTGCCGTTGATCTCATCAAGGGCATCGGTCTTTGTGCGGGCATGCGCTCGATTGACGTGGCAGGTGCTACGGGTAACGTGCATACTAATTATAAGGGAAAGGCTGATGCCGCCATCGCCGCCTTCCGCGAGGGTGCTGATCTTGTCTACGTACACGTGGAGGGCCCTGATGAATGTGGACACCGCGCTGAGCTTGAAAACAAGGTGATTTCGATTGAGCGTATTGACGCCGAAATTCTTGCGCCCGTGCTTGCCTACCTGAAGGAGTCGGGCGAGGAGTTTAAGATCATGATCCTTCCGGATCACCCCACCCCCATTCGTGCGCGCACACATACGATTGATCCTGTTCCCTTCTTCATCTACGCATCCGACGCATTGGTATCAGGTGTTGATACCTTTGACGAGGAAACAGCTGCGAAAAAGGGCAACTATCTCGCAAACGGCTATCAGCTGATGGAGATTATGACCACTAACTAAAAAGGAGTGAGCCACCTATGGCACAACAGCATAAGCCTGCAGAAAAGCAGAGCCTTGCAAAATCCTTAATTGAATATATGGAGCTGTTCGTCTTTGCCGTGGTCTTTGTGATTCTTCTGATGACCTTCTGCTTCAGGCTTTGCGAGGTTGACGGCGATTCGATGAATCAAACGCTGCAAAACAAGCAGAAGCTGGTTATCTCCGATCTCTTTTACAAGCCGCAGACGGGCGATATTGTCGTCCTGCACATGACGGATTCCGATGTGGATTTTTATAATAAGCCCCTGGTCAAGCGCGTCATTGCCACCGAGGGACAGCTTGTAAAGATCGATTACGATCGCGGATACGTCTACGTATCGGACGATGCGGAATTTACGGCAGATGAAATTCTTGATGAAAGCGCCTATCTCTATCTTGATACGGGCTATTGGGATGAGCGCGCGCTTGGTAAGGGAACCGAGATCTTTGCCGTGCCTGAAGGTCACGTCTTCGTCATGGGTGATAATCGCAACAACTCCGCAGATAGCCGCAGCACACATATCGGCCCCGTACCCGAAAGCTGTATTCTCGGCCGCGTGCTGTTCCGCCTTGCTCCAATGACTGCTTTTAAGAGGTAACCGATGCCAACCGATATTATTCAATGGTTTCCCGGTCATATGGCCAAAACCCGCCGTTTGATTGGCGAGAATTTAAAAAATGTGGACGTCGTGATTGAGCTGCTTGACGCCCGTATTCCCTTCAGCTCCAGAAATCCGGAAATCATGAAGCTGGTGGCGGATAAGCCCCTCATCACGCTCCTGAACAAGGCCTCTCTTGCCGATCCCGCCGAAACCCAAAAATGGGTGCAGTACTATACGGGTGAGGGTCAGATTTGCCTGCCCTTTGACTGTATTACCAGAATGGGCACCGATAAGCTGCTTTCCGCCGTGCGTGAGTTGATGGCGGACAAGCTTGCCCGCTACCGTGATAAGGGCATGAGTGGCAGACGCCTGCGTGCCATGGTGGTGGGAATTCCCAACGTGGGGAAATCCTCTCTGATTAACCTGCTGGGCGGCACCAAAAAGGCTAAGGTGGAAAACCGCCCCGGTGTAACGGTTGCCCCGCAGTGGGTTACAACCAAGGAGGGGCTTGACCTGATGGATATGCCGGGCGTGCTCTGGCCGCGCTTTGACGACCGTATAACAGGTGAAAACCTTGCCATTACAGGTGCGATCAAGGACGACGTGGTGCAGCTTGAAACGATTGCCGTGGCACTCTGCCACCGCCTGCGTAACCGCTACAGGGATTTGTTTGCCGCACGCTATAAGCTCTCCCCCGAGCAGCTTGGCGAGGACGTATCCGATTACGACCTGTTTCTCGCAATTGGCCGCAAGCGCGGATTTTTAATCAGCGGCGGTGAGATTGACGAGGAGCGCACTGCCAATATGCTGCTTGACGAGCTGCGCGCCGCTAAAATCGGACGGATTACGCTCGATACACTCCCCCCGAAAGGAGATGCCTGATGCTGACCTATGAGCTGGAGGCCGCCCTTCAAAACGAGGGCTATACCGCCGTTTGCGGCGTGGACGAGGCGGGGCGCGGCCCCTTATGCGGCCCTGTTGCCGCCGCTGCCTGTATTCTGCCCACGGGACTTGTTATCGAGGGGCTGAACGACTCCAAAAAGCTGACCGAAAAAAAGCGTGAGGCACTTTACGATGAAATCTGCGAAAAGGCGATTGCTTACTGTGTGGTGCTCGGCAGCGTAGAGGAAATCAACGAAACAGATATTCTCTCCACCACCCTGCACGCAATGCGCCGCGCGATCGACGGCCTTTCCGTAAAGGCAGATTTTGCTCTGATTGACGGCAATCAGACAAGGGGCTTTACCATTCCCTGCCGCCCTGTCATTCACGGTGATGCCATTTCTCCCAGCATTGCCGCCGCCTCAATTCTTGCCAAGGTCACCCGTGACCGTATTTGCATGGAGCTGGATGCAGCCTACCCGCAGTACGGTATTGCCAAGCATAAGGGCTACGGCACCAAGGCACATATGGACGCGCTTCGTGCGTATGGCCCGTGCGAGATCTACCGCACCAAGTTTATCCGATTTCTTGACAAATGAAGGAATACAGTAAAGCTGCCATCGGCAAAAAGGGGGAGCGCGTTGCCGCAAGGTTCCTTCGTCGCAAGGGCTATCACATTGTGGCAAGAAACAAGCGTTACGGCAAGCACGAGCTTGATCTGATCGTCAAAGACAAGCAGCATCTTGTTTTTGTAGAGGTTAAAACCAGAAGCCTTACAGATGGATCCCCCGATGTGCGCCCCGCCGATGCGGTTGACCTTGCCAAGCGCCGTTATACGGCAGAGGCCGCACGCGCGCATCTACGTGAAAATCCGACTGCGCTTTGCCCGCGATTTGACGTCGTTGAGGTGTATCTGGCGCGTAAGCACCGCCTGCGCGTGGCGCGTATTCACCATATCCCCGATGCCTTTTCTGTTGGCGGAAGGGTTCGTCATTAAGCAAAAATTTAGTATCTACATAAAAAGGAGTATTTCACTATGAAATTCCAGAGCACACGTGACAAGGGCGCCGCAAAGTATTCCGCGGCACAGGTAATCAAGCAGGGCCTTGCCGCTGACGGCGGCCTGTTTGTGCCAGAATCCATTCCACAGCTGACAAAGGCAGATATTGAGGCTCTTTGCGGCATGGATTACCCCGCCCGCGCCGCCTTTATCCTTGGCAAATATCTGACTGACTACACGGCAGAGGAGCTGCTTGAGGACTGCAAAAAGGCTTACGCCCCCACTTCCTTTATCGGCGGTGCTGCGCCCCTCCACGGGCTTGGCGACGGCACCGAGATCATGGAGCTGTGGCACGGTCCCACTGCCGCCTTTAAGGATATGGCACTGCAGATTATGCCTCGCCTGCTTTCCCGCGCGCTTGTCAAAACGGGCGAAACGCGCACTGCGCTGATTCTCGTAGCCACCTCAGGTGATACGGGCAAGGCCGCACTTGAGGGCTATCGCGATATTGAGCGCATCAAAATTATGGTATTTTACCCTGTAAACGGCGTATCCACCGTACAAAAGCTGCAAATGCAAACCCAGCTTGGCGACAATGTCAACGTTACTGCTATTCACGGCAACTTTGATGATGCACAGACGGGTGTTAAGCGCATTTTCGGCAATGCCGATATTGCAGCCGAGCTTGACAAGAAGGGCTATTTCCTCTCCTCTGCCAACTCCATCAACTGGGGCAGACTTGCACCGCAGATCGTTTACTATGTTTCTGCCTATTGCGACCTGTTGAATGAGGGAAAGATCGCCTACGGCGACAAGGTGAACGTGACGGTTCCCACAGGCAACTTCGGCAACATCTTTGCCGCTTACCTTGCCAAGCTGATGGGACTGCCGCTTGATCAGCTTATCTGCGCTTCCAATAAGAACAATATTCTGACCGATTTCCTGCGTACGGGCACCTATGACCGCAACCGCGCCTTCCATCTCACCATGTC
>JAZOSC010000166.1:0-5908 GCA_045656925.1 Eubacteriales bacterium
CTTTGCTTATTGCAAAGCGGCCTTTTTATTGTTACAGAATGAGAACCTCACCCAATCACGCGCACATCGGCGCCAAGCCCCTGAAGCTTTGCCTCAAGATGCTCGTAGCCGCGCCCAATGACGGCGGCGTTGGTGATGGTAGACTGTCCCTCGGCGGCAAGGGCAGCAAGCAGCAGCGCCACACCGCCGCGCAGATCGGGCGCGCGCATAGTCGCGGCGTGCAAAGGGGCGGGGGTTACGGTCAATACAATATCCTTGATGGAAAGTGAAGCGCCCATTTTCAGCAGCTCCTCGGTATACCGAAAGCGTGACTGCCACACGCGCTCGGCAATGCTTCCCTCCCCCACGGCACGCCCCCCTATGGCAAACAGTGTGGCAAGCTGGGGGTGCAGATCAGTAGGCAGCGCAGGGTACGGCCCCGTTTCCAGTGTGATACCGCGATAGCACCGAGGAGCAACGAGCGTAATCTCGCGTTCACCCACCAGCAGCGTTGCACCCATTTCGCCAAGTGCCGCAAGAGTTGCCCTCAGATGCGTGGGATCGGTACCCGTGACGGTAACGCGACCGCCGCACGCCATAGCGGCGGCAAGATAGGTGCCTGCCTCAATCATATCGGGAATTACCGTAAAATGACACCCGTGCAGGGGCTTTCCGCCCCTGACGGTGAGCGTATCGGTGCCAACGCCCGCAACCTCTGCGCCTGCGGCGGTTAAAAATGCACACAGCGCACCGACGTGCGGCTCTGCGGCGGCATTCCGAATCACCGTCGTTCCGCTTGCGGCCGTAGCCGCCATCAGCAGGTTGGCGGTCGCACCCACAGAGGGCATTTTCAGCTTGATTTCTGCCGAACGAAGGCCGTCTGCCGCCTGCAGGCACAAAACGCCATCCATTGTCTGCTCGGTAGCACCAAGTGCCGCAAAGCCCGCAAGATGCTGGTCAATCGGCCGCAGACCGAAATCACACCCCCCAGCACCTGCCAAGGCAGCTTTGCCAAAGCGGCCAAGCATGGCACCCAGCAAATAGACAGAACCGCGAATGGCTCCCGTCAGCGTTGCACTTGGCAGAACAGGGCGGATATCGGTATAATCCACCGTCACGGCACCGCCCTCCGCAAAGCGGATCCGCGCACCAAGGCAACGTAGAATTTCCAACGCAAGCAAGACGTCGCTTACGCGCGGCAACGCATAAAACACACAGACGTCACCCGTTAAAATTCCTGCAAATAAAAGCGGCAGGGCGGCGTTTTTACTTCCGCCAATCTCCACCCTACCCGAAAGCGGCCTGCCACCGCGCACCACAATCTTATTCATAAGCACTCCCCCAGAAAAAACACCTTCGGGAGCAGTATATGAAAAAGGCGCATCAGGTGTGTGCCATTCACCCGAAGCAGTGTGCTTAACCACAGCAAAAGCACCCCGTTCGCGCCTCCCTATATAGGGAGTATGACGCAAACGGGGTGTATAGCAAGGCTGTTATGATTGATGATAGTAGGCAACGGCAAGCTCCACCACAAGGCCGTAAGAGGCAGTCCCCGCCTCGTTGCCGTTTAATTTCAGGAAGGCATCGTTGACGGCATCGGAAACACCTGCCATCGGCGCATCGGCAAACTCCTCAAAAAAGCCCTCATAGGCGCGCAGCTCGCCAAGCACTGCGGGGTGCAGGGCTTTCAGCAGCTCAAAATGTGCTTCCTTATCGGCGTAATAAAGCGCACCTGCCACGTACTCATAGAGATTGAGATAGCCTGCGTAGCGGATATAGACATCCTCCGAGGCGGTGCAGGCAAGAAAGGCCACGAAGCTTGCCTCGTTTTCCCTGGCAATACCACGCTGGTGTGCCAGCTCGTGTGCCGCGGTAAAGGGCAAGGTATAGTCGGGAAAATAGGTATTGAGATTGGCCTCACCCGTAAAATAGGTGTAAATTCCCGTGATATGCGTATAGGACATCAGGCGGCTTGCACCTACGGGCTTTACCCTGCTTCTCACGGTGCGGATAAAGGGATATTCCGCTGACACACTACTGTAAGCCGCAAGCAGCTTATCGCTCATTTCTTCCACCGTATAGGGCATTTGGGAAAACCCGTCCTCCCCGTATTCCAAGAAGGGGGCGAGGGCATTTAATTCGGCAACAAGTGCGGCGGCAGTTGCCTTGAGTGACGCGGCATCAACCTCCCCCGCAGGCAATCCCACGCGTTCATCAAGTCCCCTGGTATGATAGCCTGTGCCAAAGGAGAGGGCAAAGCTGGAAAAGAACAAGCTGCACACGGCAAGCAAACAGATAAGATAACGAAAGGTCGTACGCCAGGTTTCACAATGATAGCGCCAGGCGTGGCGCGCCACAAAGACAAGCAAAAACGGAGAAAGGTACAGCAAAAGCTCGGCAAAGGAAAAGGGGATCCACGAGGTGAGCAGGGCAAGCGCAGTACGCAGGCCGTGGCCGATGTGCGCCGTATACCACTCGGCAAAGGTGGGAGAAAGCACAGCGGCAAGATATACGCCGCCTGCAAGGAGGCAGACGGCAAGGCAAATCCACGCGTAGCGGGGTAGCCAAGCTTTAATTTTCTTCAACAAGCGAAAGTGCCTCCTTCCCGAATTCATGTTCAATCAATGCCAGCATATCAGGTGCAACGGGCGCGACAGCCTCGCAGATATCCCCTGTAACGGGATGAGGAAAGCTCATTTTTGCCGCATGCAGCGCATGGCGCGGAATCTTCGCGGCAGGCGCGCCGTAAAGCTCGTCACCGAGCAAGGGCGCACCTAAATACGCCATATGCACGCGCAGCTGGTGCGTGCGCCCTGTTTCGGGGGACAAGCGCAACAGTGTGAGCGTACCGTTATTGGCAAGGGGGGTTATATGCGTGATGGCAAGATCGCCTTCACGCTCATCACACACCTCACGTATCAGCACGCTCTCATTTTGACGGCGAATGCCTGTTTTCAACACCGTTTCGCGCTCAATTACGCCACAGGCGACGGCACAGTACACCTTTTTTATCTCCCCCGCCGCCATGGCGCGGGCAAGCCTTGTGGCGGAAAGATGATGCTTTGCAACCAACACAAGCCCCGATGTGTTGCGGTCAAGACGGTTGATAAAGCGCGGTCGGAAGGTGCTGCCATAGCGCCAGACGAGGGCGTTGGCAAGGGTATCGTCATAGTGCCCGTGCGAGGGGTGAGTTGGCATAAAGGGCGGCTTATTGAGAACGACAAAATCGGCGGTTTCCAGCACCGCTTCCACCACTTTTGCAAGGGGTAGAATTTTTTCGTTCCCCTGCTCGTCCTCGATAGCAAGGGTGAGTGTATCACCCGCTTGCAGCACGGCGCGCACGGTCACCCGAATGCCGTTTTGCACAATTCCCTGCTCGTGTCTTTTCAATTTGGAAAGAAGGGCGGCGGATATGCCCTGCTTACGTAGAAAATCGCGCACCGTCTTGCCACTATCTTGTGCTTCTATCACGAATTGCATACAGCCACTCCTTTCCTTTTATTTAAAAAACAATCCCTCAGCCACCAACGGTGGCATGCTCCACGAAGAACGCAAAGCGTTCTTCAAAAAGAAGCCATTGGCTTCTTTCATTTACGGCAAGGGAGCCAAAATAAAACAAAACTATTCAACCTCGCGGGGCAGGTCGACCACCACAGGGATATGCCCTGTGGCGGGGAGAATTTTTTCAAGCAAATCAGCGGTTTTGATACGCAGGCTTGCCGTATTCACCATAGGATGACAGCCAATATATTCGCCGGAGAGCACCTCGCGGTCAATCACGAGTGTAACCTCTTTTTCTTTATCGTGCATCAGGCCAAGCACAGTGGCTGCCCCCGGCAGAACGCCAAGCAGGGCCTCCATTCTTTCGGGTGTGCCAAAGGAAAGCCGTGCCACGCCAAGCGCCGCCGAAAGCACCTTGGTACGGAAGGGCTTATCCCCCGGCATCAAGAGCAAATAAAAGGCTGTTCCCTGCCTGTTGGCGAGAAAGAGATTTTTGCACATGGTGGCGCCAAGCACCGCATCTACCTGCAGGCAATCTGCCATCGTCATGGCAGGCGCATGTGCAACACGCGCATAGGTCACACCAAGATTATCGAGAAAATCGTAAATTTCCATCTCCTTCGGAGCGCGGCCTGCCGCATCCGCAGGTCTGCCCTCTCTTAAAATCAATTCCTGTTCGCTCATAAGAAACTCCTTTAAAATTGCTACTATCATGGTACTAAAAAACACACGGTTTGTCAATGGCAAAGTGGGATTTTCAGCAAAAAGAACTCTGCCGTGGCAGAGTTCTTTTTTGCGGAAAGCACCGCACGATATTGCTTTGTGAAAAAGCAAGTAAGACAAGGCGCACCGTAAAGTGGCGGGCGACGGTGTAGTAACCTACTCCGAGCGCGACACTGCGGAGCAACGCAGTATGACGCAGCTTTTTTAACCCTTAAAATACTTGACGGCAGATGCGAACAACTGCATATCATACTGGCCAAGGACGTTACGGTAAAGGTGCTTGCCGATACGCTCGCTGTGGCCCATCTTACCGAGGACGCGACCGTCGGGCGAGATGATACCCTCAATTGCGGCAATGGAGCCGTTGGGGTTGAAGGCACTATCCATCGTGGGATTGCCTGCAAGGTCAACGTACTGGGTTGCAATCTGGCCGTTGGCAGCAAGCTCTGCAACAAGCTCGGGGCTTGCAAGGAAGCGTCCCTCACCGTGAGAAATCGGCACGGTGTAGATATCACCCACCTGCGTAGCTGCAAGCCAGGGCGACTTATTGGTGGCAATACGGGTGCGTACCAGCATCGACTGGTGGCGGCCAATCACGTTATAAGTCAGCGTGGGGCAAGCGGCATCGGTATCCATAATTTTACCGTAGGGCACAAGACCAAGCTTGATGAGTGCCTGGAAGCCGTTACAGATACCAAGCATCAGACCGTCGCGCTGCTCAAGCAGACGGGTTACCTGCTCCTTCACCGCAGGGTTGCGGAAGAATGCGGTAATGAACTTGGCGGAGCCATCGGGCTCGTCACCGCCCGAGAAGCCACCGGGAATAAATACCATCTGGCTGTCTGCCAGCTTGCGGGAGATCTCCTCCACGCTTCTTGCAACATCATCAGCCGTCAGGTTACGGATAACGGCAATTTCAGCATCGGCACCCGCGTTCATCAGGGCGCGTGCGGAGTCGTACTCACAGTTGGTACCGGGGAATACGGGAATCAATGCCTTGGGGCGCGCACACTTCACGGCAGGTGCCGCGTCAAAGCCCTTGGTATACGTAAAGGTGGGTGCAGTCTGCTCCTTTGCCTCTGCCTTGGTGGGGTAAACACCTGCAAGCACCGCTTCATTGATGGCAAGCAGCTCTGCAAGGGTTGCCTTGTCGTCGCCAAGGTCAATCACTGCCTCAGCAGTGGTTTCACCAATCAGCATCGCACATTCACAATCCAAGGCTCCCTCAATTTCAGCCACGATAAAGCCATACATCGCGCCGTTATACCACTCGCTAACAGCACCGTTAGACTTAAAGCCGATTTCATTACCGAAGCCCATCTTCATCACGGCCTCGGCAAGACCGTTCTCAACAGCCCAAGCTGCCTTGACCTTACCTGCCTTGTGCTGCTTGTAGAAGCAATTCCAAGCCTTCTTCTGCGCCTCGGCGGTGATGTCCTTGGGTGCAAAGAGATAAACAGAGTGACCTGCGGCCTTGAATTCGGGCGTGATGACCTCACCTGCGAGAACAGGAGCGATGGCAAAGGAAATGAGTGTGGGGGGAACGTCCATATCAAGGAAGGTGCCCGACATGGAATCCTTACCGCCGATAGCGGCAGCACCCAGCTCAAGCTGGGCATCCATCGCACCCAACAGGGCGGCAAAGGGCTTGCCCCAGCGCGTGGGCTCCTGGCGAAGCTTTTCAAAGAACTCCTGGAAGGTAAGG
>JAZOSC010000167.1:0-3000 GCA_045656925.1 Eubacteriales bacterium
ACGCCAGACAGTGAGCATTCCGACTGGGAGAGGCCCTTTCCCTCTCGTCACGGCAATGGCTGTTGCGACGGATTTGCACCGTCTTTCCTCACCTTCGCACGCAAATGCGTGCGACAGCATGCGGCGAGGCTCGCCGCATGCAGAATCGCGTTTCATTTTGTTGTCTGTCGGCGTGTTACGCCTGTCTTTATTGTAGCAAAGGAGGAAAGATTTGTCAAGAGCTTCCTTTTGCCTTGACAAGGGATATTTTACGGGATATAATATCAATAATAAGGCTGCATTTTGCGCTTGTTTTACAAAAATCTATCCATACGGGTAGCAAAAAGCGAGGTTTTCTATGATTTATACCGTGACGCTCAATCCGGCACTTGATTATGCCGTATATCTTAAGCATCTGGCGGTTGGAGAAACAAACCGCGCATCGCGCGCGGTGCTTTCTCCCGGCGGCAAGGGTATCAATGTATCGGCGGTGCTTGCCGCACTTGGTGAGCCTACGATCGCGCTTGGCTTTGTGGCAGGGGTGACGGGTGAAATATTTCGTCAGATGCTGGCGGAGGTTGCGGTCGGAGAGGAGCTGATCACGCTGTCCTCGGGTGTGACACGTATCAATATGAAGATCAAAGCAGGTGCCGAAACGGAAATCAATGCGATGGGGCCTGCTGTGGACGAGCGCGCACTTGACCGATTGCTTGTGCAGCTGTCAAAAATGAAGGCGGGGGATACGCTGGTGCTGGCGGGCAGTGTGCCTGCCTCGCTGCCTGCGGATATGTATCGGAGGTTGGCGGAGGCTGTTTTGCCGCTTGGCGTTCGGCTTGTTGTTGATGCTGCGCGTGATTGGCTTTTGCCGACGCTTGCTTGTCGCCCATTTTTGATCAAGCCCAACAGGGCGGAGCTTTCAGAAATGGTCGGACGTGTACTCGAAACAGATGCCGAGGTGGAAGCGGCCGCCAAGGAGCTGCAGGCAGCCGGGGCGAGAAATGTTCTGGTTTCGCTGGGCGGCGACGGTGCCCTGCTGCTTGATGAAACGGGAACGGTGCATCGTGCCTCTGCCGCAAGAGGTGAGGCCATCAATACCGTTGGCGCGGGCGATGCGATGGTTGCGGGCTTTCTTTGCGGCGTCAGCAAGGGCTATGCGTATGCCCTTCGTATGGCGATTGCCGCAGGGAGCGCGACTGCCTTCAGAGAAGGACTTGCCGATGCCGCCTGTATTTATGCCACGTTGCAGGAGCTGTAAGTAAATCATAACCCCGTCAGACACATTATGAGGTCTGACGGGCGTTTTATTTCCAGAGATTGGCTTCTTCTAAAATTCTGTATATCCTTGACAAATTAAATATTCGATATTATAATTATAATACATTTTACGTCTGATTGCATTAGCTTGCGTACGATAGGCTTTTATGTTGGAGGTGCCCCATGAGCTACAAACCACGGGCGAAAAAGCATAGCGCACGGGTGGCGGCAACGGCTTCTGCCGTGCTGCTGCTTGCGGCTGCCTTGCTGCTGATTTTTTTGTATACGAGCACGGCGTTTGTCCCTTTATTGCAAGTCGCGCTGCTGCTGCTGTTGCCGGCAGGGATCAATCTGCTTTTGTTGGTCCTTCACCCAATCGGAAAACGGGCTTGTGTAGCCGAAACAGCCACCCCAACCGCTGATGAAGCAGCGCCGGATTCACGTAAAAAGGCATGGAAACAGAGCTTTCGGAGATGCGGGCAGGCGCTTGTGCGGTTGATGGTCAAGCAGCGCACCCTGTTCACGGCGCTGCTTTTTGGTGTGATTCTGATCGCTGTAAACATCTTTTTCTGGCGATATACGCGGACCGAATTCGTGCTTGTGGCAACAGTCGGGTTCCCCGCCTTTTATCACGTGGTATTACTGACGGCGCTTTTTGTGGCATTTATCGCTTTGGGAAAATGGTGCAAGCACACCTCCCCCACCCTGAGTGTGGAGCAGGCAGCTGAAGCAAGGTATGAGCTGGCGCTTTTGCGTAATCTGCAAAGTGCTTTTGCGTTCGGGCGCATTGCCGTGCTGCTTATGGCGGTTACGCTGACGCTTAAGCTGGTTGGTGTATATGATTTTTCAAAATGGCTTGTGCTGCTGCTGTCACTGCTGTTTGCATATCAGGTCATTTTTACGGTTATTTCGCTTTTCGTGGTGCTGGTACGCCGTGAGCTTTGGACTGCACCTGAAATTGCTGCACCGATGCCGGGTGTGGAGAGTGGCGACCTGGGGCTGCTTTCTTATCTGGAGAAGAATACGGGCATTACCATGCGCTCGCTCTGGAGCATACGGCTGATCAAGCGTTCGCTGCCGTATGCTGCGCTGCTTGCAGTTCTTCTGCTGTGGGGGGCGACGGGAATTTCGCTTGTGGAATCACATCAGGAGGGCGCACATTACCGTATGGGGCGCTTGGAGGAGGAAACCTTATCTCCCGGGCTGCATTTCACCTGGCCCTGGCCAATTGACCGTGTGGAGGTCTATGATACCAAAAACATTAACACAATGACGATTGGCTATGTAGCGGAGGGGGATGCCGACAACGTCTGGACCGAGGCACACGGTACAGAGGAATACCGTTTGCTGCTTGGCGGCGGTAACGAGCTGGTTTCCATCAATTTGCGTATTATGTATCGCGTTGGTGATCTGCGCGCTTATTTGACAAGCACGGCCTCTCCTGAGCTTCTGATGAGCTCGGCAGCGTATGAAATTGTGACGCTGCACACAATAGAGCGAGATTTGAGCACGATGCTTTCGACAGACCGTGAGCAGTTTGCGAAGGAATTCAGAGGAAAGCTGACGGCGCATATTGCACCGTATCAGACGGGGCTTGAGATTACTGACGTGGTCTTGGAGAGTATACATCCGCCCGTTGAGGTAGCTGCGGTATACCAGGCGCTTATCAGCGCCGATATTCAGGCTTCACAAATTATTTTAGCGGCGGATTCCTATGCCATTCAAACGATTGAATTTGCCAGGGTGCAGGAGCAGGATCTTCTGGCC
>JAZOSC010000168.1:0-7297 GCA_045656925.1 Eubacteriales bacterium
GCGCTTGCCTCTACCTACGGCAGGCTTTTTCCCGTCCACCGTCTTGACCGTGTTGTGGGCGGCGTGATGGTCTACGCCCGTCACAGCAGGGCCGCCGCCGCCCTTTCTCGTGCGGTCAGCGAAAACCGCCTTGTCAAGCGGTATGTCGCGGTGCTCGAGGGCGCACCCGCCAGGACGGAGGATGTTCTTACCGACCTGCTGTTCAAGGACGCAAAGCAGGGGAAAAGCTTTGTTGTCAAAACACCGAGGAGGGGTGCAAGGGAGGCAGAGCTTGCTTATACCGTAACAGGAACGGCAATCCATGGCACACGCACCCTTACGCGTGTGGGAATCACCCTGAAAACGGGGCGCTCACATCAGATCCGCGTGCAGTTCTCCTCACGCGGGACGCCCCTTGTGGGTGACGGTAAATACGGTGCGCGTGTGAAGGCGCCGTCCCCTGCGCTTTTTGCCGATTGCCTGAGCTTTCCGCATCCTGCAAGCGGACGCGTGCTGACCTTTGCGGCAAAGCCGCAGGGCTTTCCCTTTGACCAATTTCCGCCTACCGAAACCGAGCGCAAATTTCTGATTAAAATGCCCGATACGGCAGTGCTTGCCAAAATGCCCGATTGTCGGATTTTGGCGATGGAGCAGACCTATCTTACGGCCGCACAGGGCGAAACCCATCGCGTGCGTCTTGTGCGCGAGGGCGAAGGGGTTACCTATATTGAAACCCGCAAGGCGCGTGTCAACGCCCTGACTGCGGTAGAGCATGAGCATGAAATTACAGCAGCGCAGTATGAGGAGCTGCTGAAGCGTGCAGATGCTACGCGTCATACCGTTGTGAAAACGCGCTACTGCCTGCCTGTGGGTGCGCGTGTGGCGGAAATTGACGTTTATCCCTTCTGGCAGGACCGCGCCGTGCTGGAGCTTGAGCTTGCACATGAGGCGGAAACCGTGCTGCTTCCCCCGTTTGTGCAGGTCATTCGCGAGGTGACGGCGGATTTCCGTTATAAAAACGTCAATCTCGCAAAATTCGTGCCAAACGATGAAATTTCGTCGTAGCGGAGAAGCGCAGATTTTGTTGGAATGATTGCTTCCGTCAGAATCCGCGCGAGATGTAAAGAAAGGTCGAAAATGGAAGGAACTGCTTGTTCCGACCGCTTCCGACCTTTTCTGTTTTGGAAAATATTTCTGTTTTCGGAAAGAAATTTTGCAAAAGGCCTTTACAAAACGGAAAAAATATGTTAAAATGATACCAAAGACGGAAAAGGAGTGGCAATCATGGACTATATTAAGCGTATCAAGCAAATAAAAAGCGAAAAAAAGATGACAAATGAGGAGCTGGCGGAAAAAACGGGCATCGCCGTTGGCACGCTTTCCAAGATTCTTGCAGGCATCAGTGAATCGCCCAAGCTTTCCAATTTCGTGGCGATTTGTCAGGCACTCAATTGCTCGCTTGACTATATCATGTACGGAATCGAGGAAAACCGCAACAACTATACGCTTGAGGAGGGTGAGATTGCACTTGTTGAGCAGTACCGCGCGCTTGATGCACGCGGCAGGGGTGCGGTAGATGCCCTGCTGGCACATGAGGTGGGCGTTTCTCCCACGGCAGGTAAAGCCCCTGCCGAGCGACCTGCTTTTTACCGTCCCGAGCCCTTGGCTGACCGCCTGACGGCGGCATATGCCGATAGCAGGAACGGCTTTGCGCGCCGTACGCTGCCGCTTTATGACCTGCCTGTTTCGGCAGGGGTTGGCGTGATGCTGGATGGCGATACCACAGAGGAAATTACCGTCAGCGACAACTCCCGTACCCGTGAGGCGGATTTTGCCCTGCGTATCAGCGGCAATTCGATGGAGCCGCGCTACCGCGACGGTGATATTCTCCTGGTGCAGGAAACCGATGCGGTAGAGTTTGGCGAGCTTGGCATTTTTATTCTGGACGGCAACGGCTTCTTCAAGGTCTTTGGCGGTGACCGCCTCTATTCCTTAAATCCCGAATACGGTGATATTCTTTTAAAGGATTTTCAGGACGTCCGCGTGGCAGGCCGCGTCATCGGAAAGCTGAAAAAGAGATAATTTACATAAAGAGAAGCTGCATAAAGCAAAAGCACCGCCTTACGGCGGTGCTTTTCTCTTTAATTTTCTGCAATTTTGTCTGCAATTATGTCGGCCAGGGTTAAAAATTCTGCGGTGGAAAGACGCTCGCCGCGGATATCTGCGCTGTGTCCTGCGGCAACCACAATGTCCGTAAGCACGCTCTTGTCAAGCTCGGGAAAGCCTGCGGAAAGGGCATTCGGGAGCGTCTTGCGCCGCTGCTCAAAGGCGGCGCGAATGGTGCGGAAGAAAACACGCTCGTTTTTGGGCTGATAAGGCTTCTGCTCGTGCAGGGTGATGCGAACCACGGCGGAATCGACCTTGGGCGGCGGCATAAACTGTCCTGCCGAAACGGTAAACAACCTCTCTGCCACGCCGTAATAATTGAGAACGGCGGTAATCGCGCCGTAGGCACTGCTGCCTGCCTTGGCTACCAGGCGGTCGGCAACCTCCTTCTGAATCATAATGGTGATATGACGGAAGGGAAGCCCGCTCTCGAGAAGCTTCATCAGAATCGGTGTGGTGATGTAATAGGGCAGGTTTGCACAAACCGAAACAGGCCCTTTTGCAAAGGCGGGGGCAAGCAGGGCTGCAATATCCGCTTTCATCACGTCCTCGTTGATGACGTTGACGTTGTCAAACTCACCCAGCGTGTAGGAAAGTGCAGGCATCAGGCTCTTGTCAATTTCAAGTGCCAGCACGCGCTGATGGCGCAGGGCAAGCTCACGCGTCAGCGTGCCGATGCCGGGGCCGATTTCCAGAATCGTGCCGTCTGCTCGGTCGGTGCATTGCTCGGCAATATCCTCAACAACCATCTTGTTGGTGAGAAAGTTCTGGCCGAATTCCTTTCTGAAATGCAGGCCGAAGGCCGCCATAATATTTTTTACCGTTTTCTGATCGCAAAGGTTCATCGTTCACCTCGGTTATTTTGATAGCTGTATGAAGGGGCGCTTTGATAGTCAAATTATAGCACAATGGGAGAGGTTTGTCAATCAAGTGTAAGAGGCAGATTGTTTCGCATGTATATCGTGTCGGTGCACGCTGTTTTTACAATAAAAAAAGCCGAGATGAATCTCGGCTTTTTTATGCTTTGGTGGGGACAGTTGGGATCGAACCAATGACCTCATGCATGTCAAGCATGCGCTCTAACCAGCTGAGCTATGCCCCCTTGTTGCGGCGATTGCCGTAACGCGTAATATTATAACACGTTTCTTTTTAAAATGCAAGTCCTTTTTTAAACTTTTTTAAAAAGTTTTCTGCTTGGTTTAGAGTTATGAGGTTCACCTTCGCTCGCCGCCGTGAGCTTGGGCAAGCCCGATGTTATGATATGATTGCCTATCCGACCTTAAGCTTGGCAAAGCCAATCCTAACTGTGCGAAGCGTATCATCACTTATAATTTGCCCGTCAGGGCAATTATAGCTTCGTGTGAAACTCTGGGCGAAGTTTCACGCGAAAGGAGAGCCATTTTGCAATTTTACCTTGACAGATGCGAACGGGAATGATACAATCAAGGCAGGAGCTTTCTTTGATACATTTAAGCGTAGCTTAAAGTCAGCGCCGGCGTGACAGGTACGTGTGCAGATATGTAGTTACACGCAAGTAAAAATATAGGAGAAATAGCATGCAACAGTTGCCAAAGGGCTATTATGCCGTTCAAAGTGATTTTCAAAACGCGCCAAAGGATTCCTTTACTTATCGTGGCGTAACCTACCTGGTTGAGGCAGGGGTAAATTTATTTGCCACCCTTGCCGAGGCCAATGCAGCAGCGACCGAGGTGCCCGATGAGGTGCTTGCGGGGCTGCCCTACGAGCAGTTTACCGCCCCCGTTATTTTGTTTTCCGCAGGCAAGCATCATGTCGGTCAGTCGCGTGCGGAGATGCCGGTTTTCAAAGCCTCGCGTATTTTGCTTGGCGAGCAGGCAGGTGTTTCCTCCAGCCTGTTTGAAGTCGAGGATCCCACCGCTGTACCGCCCCTGAATCCCGCGCGTGACGGGGCGGGGGAAAGTGAGCTCTGCTGCACCAGATATTTCGGCAAGCTTAAGATCGACACGGATTCCATGATGGAAATGCTTGTGTTAGATGGCTTTACCTGCAGTAAATTTTTCCGCGTGGTTGATCTGCGCGCGAGAGGAGAGCGTCCCTGCAGCTACGCCTTCCGCAACCTCATTCATAAGGGCCCCTGCGGCTATTCTCTGTACGCGGCATCGCAGCTTGCAGCCGATACGGCACTTCACCGTGAGGTAGCATTTGAGAATATCCGCCTTGAAGGCTTCTACGATTTGGGGCGCGGCGGTATTTTTGCACAAATGAATGCGGAGCGGATCACGCTTTCCCATGTGGTCATCAATCGCACGACGCAGGTGTTTGGCTTTACCGATATTACGCGCGGTATTTTGAGCTATGCCAAAAATGCTCCCGTGACGCACATTGATATCAATGCGTGTTATTTTAAGGAGCTTGGCGGCGAAAACGGCATCGCAACCTCGCTTGGCAGCGGCGAAACGGGCGCAATTGAGATGCGTGTGCGTGATACCGTGTTTGTCGATGCTTCCCGTAAGGGAGAGGCCTTCCTGAACCCGCATCTTGCCAATGAAAATTGTACTCTGACACTTGAGAATTGCCGTCTGCTTGATACGCGCGGCAATCATGCTGCGGTTCTTATTTGGGGGCAGGGAACGGGTGTGACGCTTACCGACTGTCAGCTTGAGGGCTTTGATGTTGCCGTTGCACATGCCGTTATGCCCCCTGCCGATGCGCCCAAGGCAATTGTAAATTATGATGGCGATTGGCAAACCGATACGCCCGATGCACATACCGTCATCGGTACTGCCAATGCCGATTTTGGGGCGCTTGACGCGTATTATAAGGACTACCGTCCCTATTACGGTGACCAGCACGTTCACAGTGCTTGCGGCGGCACCAGTGATGGCAAATGGCCGCTTGGCGATTGGCCTGCTGCGATGGCGGAAAAACAGCTTGATTTCGTTACGATTGTTGACCACAGGCAAATGCGCGGCTACTTTTTGCCTGAATGGGATGAGGAGCGCTTTATCATGGGTACCGAGCCTGCCACAACGATCATCGACCTGGAGGACGCGGCGGATAAGGGTATGCATTACAATATGCTTTTTCCGCATAAATACGGGCTTGCGATGGTGTTGGCAAATTTCCCCGAATTTGAGTTCCGCGGCGATGAGCTGACGGGTAGCTATGTATATCCCAAATTTACCAAGGAACGCTTTATGGAGCTGACAAAATATGTCCAGTCGATCGGCGGTATGATGGTGCATCCACACCCGAAATCCATGATGGCGTCGGATAATCCGCTTGATTATTATATGGGTGAGCATATGTACCTTGAGGTAATGGTGGAAGCCTACCGTCATCATTCCTCTATTCGCAGCTACGATCTGTGGTGCGAGATTCTGGCACTGGGTAAGCACGTGTGGGCATCGGGCGGCTCGGATACACACGGCGCGGTTACCAATGCCTGTGTTTCTACCTTTTATTCGAAGGAAAAATCGGCCAAGGCCTTTTTTGAGCGTATGCGCGCTGCCGATTATACCGTAGGCGCAATCGGTATGCAGATGATGATAGACGGGCATCCGATGGGCTCGGAGCTTGCTTATCGCGACGGTATGCGCCTGACGCTGCGTGTGGGCGATTTTTACGCGCCTGCCCTGCGGGAAAACACCGCCTACGAGCTGCGCGTGTATACCGATAAGGGACTTGCGTATGCTTCCATGTTCAACGGCCGTGAGCCGCAGCAGCTCTCGCTTGCCGTACAAAAGCGCGCCTTTTACCGCGCCGAGGTCGTTGACCTTACGCATGGCGGCTTCCGCGTGGCAGTGGGCAACCCCATCTGGCTTGATGGGGCAGAGGACGGCGGAGAGAAATAATTTCACTGCCCGCTGTTGATTTCAATTTGTCATTTTCCTGATATTTATAAAAGCCTCTCCGCTGGGAGAGGCTTTTCTTGTATAACGAGAATTATGCAATATGTCGCATCACACTTTGCGTGGCCCGAAAGAGGCTATTGCTGATGAGCAAAAAAAAGAAAGAAAAGCGTAGAATATTTTTTGAAAAGGCTCCCTTGTGTAAAGGGAGCTCCCGACGGAGTCGGGTGAGGGATTGTTTTATCATAATCTTTTGCTTTGTTACAATCCCTCCGTCTCGCTCCGCGTGCCACCTCCCTTTACACAAGGGAGGCTCTTATTACCTTAAAGTGCTGAAAAAAGATATTTTATGACACTTTTTCGATTTTTTTCTGTTTTCTATTTACAAATCATTTTGTATTTGATATACTATTCTTGCGACACAACCGAATAAATTGTCCTCGGGGTAGGTATTTTTACTTATAGTAAAAATGCATACTCTCTTTTCGCCTACCCTTAAGGACGAAAGGTTGTGTCGCAGCAATTGAGTTGTGCGTTTTTCGGTGCGCAGCTCTGCTGCGCACTTTTTTATTTTAGGAGGACAAAATGATTGTTTTAATGTTATTACTTACCGCATTCGCCTATATGTTTGTTCCGATTATAGCTTTGATTGCAAATGAGGGGCGATTTGACAAAAGAAACGCGAAAAAAATTGCATTATGGAATTCAATTATAGCAGGTGTATTGTTTTTTATGATTACAACAATAACGATGCCAGAAGCAACCTGGAATTCAGGAGCGGCGATTGTATATTTTTGGATTAATCGTGCAATCCTTACGGGCAAAAATGCTACACCGCACCATTGGAAAGTAGCTGTTATTGCTGTCAATTCGAGCAAAAATGACAGAGAAACAGTTGACAAACAAATAAGCAAATATAAACCCATTTATTTTCATTTGATATTGACGGGTCGTAATACAAATCAATCCACTAAAATAAATGTGTATTATACATTACCTAATGGGGAAACAAATATGGACACTATTCCGGGAGAATGGCGTACAGGAGATTATTTTCGATACGGGTGTGATAGTTTGTATGAAAACCCCGAGGATGGTGAAACGGGCAAGCTTAAATGCGAGTTTTTAGATGATGATGGAAATTTGTTTGGTGTAGGAGAGGTTGAAATAATAGATTAATAAATTTTTGTCGAGTTTTCGGGAGAGATGGATGAATTTCTTTTGGCGGATGCCAAAAGAAAGAAGGAAGGGCACCCCTTTTGCAAAAGGGGTGCCCTTCCTTCTTTCTTTTGGCATCCGCCAAAAGAAATTCATCCATCTCT
>JAZOSC010000169.1:0-10430 GCA_045656925.1 Eubacteriales bacterium
GCGGCGCGTGCGGCAGGCTTTGAAAATATCAATGTCGATATCATGCTGGGGATACCCGATCAGACGGTGCAAAGTCTTGCTGATACGCTTGATTTTGTGATAGGGGCAGAGCCCTCGCATATTTCCGCTTATTGCTTGCGCGTGGAGAAGGGCACGCCCTTTTATCATGCGCGCCATGCCCTTTCCTTGCCCACAGATGATATCGTGGCAGATATGCAGGAGCAGACGGCAGACGCCTTAAAGGTAGCAGGCTACACACATTACGAGGTCAGCAATTACGCGAAGCGCGGCAGGGAATCGAGGCATAATCTGCGCTATTGGAAATGTGCCGATTATCTTGGCTTTGGTCCTGCGGCACATTCTTATTTTGAGGGTGTGCGTTATGCTGCACCGCGCAGCACGGCAGATTATATCGAGGCAGTCATGCACGGTGCTTTTGCGCAGCTGGTGACCGATGCTGTGCAGATTACGCCGCATGAGGCAAGAGAGGAATACGTGATGCTGGGTATGCGCCTTTTTGAGGGCGTGGATGAGCAGGATTTTTATGCACGCTTTGGCATTTCCTTTACCGATGCCTATAGGAACATTGACCGCTATGCTGCGGCAGGTCTTCTCACACGGAGAAACGGTCGAATTGCCTTCACCGAGCGCGGCATGCTGGTTTCCAATGCCATTTTAGCGGAGTGGCTTGATTTTTCCTGACGGAGGATTACCATGACACATCTTCAGAAATTTCAAGGTGAATTAAAGGAAAAGGGTGCTGCGGCACTGATTTCCTCAGCTGCCAATATTTTTTATCTTTCGGGCTTTTCCTTTGATGACGGCTATTTGCTGATTTTCCCTGATGCTGCGTATCTTTTAACCGATTTCCGTTACAGCGAAGCGGCAGAGCGACAGGCAGACCGTGGCTTTACCGTGCTTTGCCCCAAGGGCAGTATGGTTGGGGTGGTACGTGAGCTGTCACAGACACATGGTGCGACTACTCTGCTGGTGGAAGAAAATAATCTGACTGTTTCGGTGTTTGATAAGCTTGCAGGAGAGCTTGCTCCCATGATGCTTGCCCACGGTGCTACTGAAATCCTATGCCGTCTGCGTATGTATAAGGACGAGACCGAAATTGCCGCAATCAGAGAGGCACAGCGCATCACCGATGCCGCGTTTACACATATTCTTGGCTTTATCAAGCCGAACGTACGGGAGCTTGACGTGGCACTGGAATTGGAGTTTTTTATGCGACGCATGGGGGCATGCGGTATTGCCTTTGATACGATTGCGGTATCGGGCGGTGCATCTGCGCTGCCACACGGTGTGCCGCGCGACCGTAAGCTCGAGAAGGGCTTTTTGACAATGGATTTCGGCGCCCGTTATCAGGGTTATTGTGCGGATATGACGCGTACGGTGGTGATTGGCTCTGCCGATTGTGAGATGAAGCGTTTGTACCGCACGGTGCTTGCCGCACAGGAGGCGGCGCTCGATTATATCGGCAGCGGTATTTTTTGCAGTGCCGTCGATAAGGTAGCACGTGATATCATTGAAACATCGGGCTACAAGGGCTGCTTTGGTCATGCGCTTGGTCACGGCGTGGGCATTGATGTTCATGAGGCGCCGCGCCTGTCTGCACGGGCGGGTGATGCGGTGCTTGCCGCAGGGCACGTGGTAACGGTTGAGCCCGGGATTTACCTGACGGGTAAATATGGGTGTCGCATCGAGGATCTGGTCGTGATTGGCGAGGACGGCAGGGCAGAGAATCTTACGGCCTCTCAAAAGGAGCTGATTGAGCTGTGACCGAGCTGTTGATACTTTCGGATAGTCACGGGCATGTTGAGCGCATCAATGAGGTGCTTGCGAGGAACAGTGCCGGGCGTGTTATTTTTCTTGGCGACGGATTACGGGATGTGGATAATGCCGACATTGCCTCGCGTGAGGTTTATGCCGTGCGTGGCAACTGCGATTGGTGCTATGATTTGCCTGAGGAGGAGCTTGAAATTTTTGACGGCTGTCGTGTGTTTTTTACCCACGGGCATCAGTATAGTGTAAAATCAGGGCTTGGTTCCGCTCTGGCGGCTGCCGCTGCGCGCGATGCGGACGTGCTTTTGTATGGACATACGCATAAGGCATTTGAGAAAACCTACTCTGCAGGCACGGTGTTGGGTGACGGTAACGTCCTGAAGAAGCCGCTGCTTGTTCTTTGCCCGGGTGCGCTCGGCGACCTCCCCGCTACCTTTGCTACCCTGACGATTGCCCCAAACGGGCTGCTTGCAGGCTTTGGGGAGCTTTGAGCCTTGGCTACGAAGCAAGAAATTGTGGGTATAAATGATAAAATCTTGATAAAATGTTTTGCCCCCGATGGATTTGGGATCCGTCGGGGGCGGGTTTTACGGGGCGCCTCGCGATAATTTGTGATGATAACCGATTTTACAAACCAACGTTTTCGGCAAAACGTGTTGT
Organism: Eubacteriales bacterium; assembly: GCA_045656925.1. Classification (GTDB taxonomy): domain Bacteria; phylum Bacillota; class Clostridia; order Oscillospirales; family CAG-272; genus Firm-07. The sequence continues at coordinate 2,449 of JAZOSC010000169.1, forward strand.
TCAGATTCCTTTTTGCGGGTGGTATAATAAGGGCACCATCAATCGAAAAGGAGAAAAACATGAATACAGACAAAATTTACGCAGAATCGATTGCAAAGGAGTACGCGCCCCAGTCGGATTCTAAAATTATGGCCTTGCGTAAGCTTGACAAAAAGGCCAAAATGCCCGCAACCGTTTTCACATACAGCTTTGGCATCCTGTCTGCACTGGTCGCAGGTACGGGAATGAGCCTTGCCATGCAGGTAATTGGCGGCACGCTTCCGTTGACGGCTCTTGGTATCGTCATTGGCATCATCGGATTTGCCTGCGCGGGTGTGAATTACCCCATCTACAAGAAAATATTGGAAAAGGGCAAGAAAAAATACGCGTATGAAATCGTAGAGCTTGCAAGAGAAATCAGCGAAGGAAAATAAATTTTGGTGGAGGGCGTCTTATGAATAAAAATGAAAGCAAATATTTTAATACGGCAATCAAAATGGACGAGGCCCTCATTACGTTGCTTGAGAAAAAGGACTTTGCGTATATCACCATCAAGGAGATTTGCGACACGGCGGGGGTAAACCGCTCCACCTTTTACCTGCATTACGAAAACACCTCGGATTTGCTACGGGAAACCACGCGGTATATTCTCGATAGGCACGTTGCCTATTATGCCTTTGATACGAAGAATATTGCAGAGCGCTTTGAAAGCTGCGGGCAACGGGATCTGGTGTTTATTACGTCCGAATATCTTACGCCGTATCTAACCTTCATCAAGGAAAATCAACGCATTTTCAAGGTGGCAATGCGGCAATTCAATTCGATGAATATGCACGAGGTGTACGGCAGAATGTTTACCTATATATTCAACCCGATTCTCGCGCGCTTCCGCGTGCCCGAAAAGGAACGCGCTTACGTGGTAAAGTTTTATCTGACGGGCATTTACGCCATCGTGATGGAGTGGCTTGAAGGGGATTGCAAGGATGATATGGGCGATATCATCAGTATCATCACCGATTGCGTGCTGGGCGAGAGAAGACTGGATGCAGAGAACGCTTAAAATCGCCCTTGTAAGCCTGATGGCGAATATTGCCTTTGGTGCGTATTATCTGATTTTCGGCGGCATCACGCGGTCGTGGTGGCTGTTGACACTGGGTGTTTATTACCTTGTTCTGAGCATCGTTCGCTTTGTCGTGCTGCGTGTGCGGGGCAAGCAACGCCTTGTCAGAGGCTTTACGGGATGGATGCTGATGATACTGTCGTTGCCGCTTGCGGCAACCGTCATTTTATCGGTGATACGTGACCGCGGGCATAGGCTTCATCTTATCATAATGCTTGCCATCGCGCTATATGCCTTTACCAAGATTACGCTGGCAATCATCAAATGGGTAAAATCAAGGCGAGGGAAATCGGCAAAAATGACAGCACTGCGAAATATATCCCTTGCAGATGCTTTTGTTTCTATTTTTGCATTGCAACGCTCTATGCTTGTATCCTTTGCGGGAATGACAGAGGCGGAAATCGTGTTGATGAATGCGCTGACGGGTACCGCCGTATGCGTGATCGTTTTCCTGCTTGGGCTTCATTTGGTAAAGAATAAAAAATGATTTTTAAAAATGTGGGAGGCTATTGCGTGATGCCCTTATCGGAGAATTGAAAAAATACTATTAAATGCGAGCATCGCATTTGACCAGTCAAACGCAAATATGGGCTAAGCCCAAACCCTTATTACAAACAGAAAGAGCAAACACGTAAGACAAAAATCTTGTGTGTCTGCTCTTTTTCTGTTGATTTTAGTTTAGAGTTATGAGGCTCGCATTGCTCGCCGTTATGAATTTGCTACGCAAATGTTATGATATGATTGCCCGCATAGCATAAAACTTGGCGAAGCCAATCATAGCTATGCGAAGCATATCATAACTCATAACTTGCCCGAGGGGGCAATCATAGTTTAGCGTGATTTGTCCGTTAAGGACATCACGCTATCAGCCTCCCGTTTTTGCAATTAATTAAAATGCAACGAAGATGTTTTATTGTAGGGGCGGTCATTGGCCGTCCACCTTTTTTGTAACTGCATATATGTAAAGGATTACGGGTGCTCGTTATTTTCAAACGTTGTGCGTTTGAAAAGCGAAGCTTACCTTGGTGGCTGAACGCCGCCATTTACTCCGTAAAATCGGCAAACTTGCCCGCGCCTTGCGTTCCTGCGGAAACGCAAGACGGGTTCTCGCCCCGTAGCGATAGCAAAAAGAAAGCCACCCCGATTAGGGTGGCTTTCTTTTTGTTGGAGCGGATTACGGGGCTCGAACCCGCCACCTCGACCTTGGCAAGGTCGCGCTCTACCAAATGAGCTAAATCCGCAATGTGGTGCCTCCGGTCGGAATCGAACCAACGACACGAGGATTTTCAGTCCTCTGCTCTACCAACTGAGCTACAGAGGCATACCTGGCGACCCGGATGGGACTCGAACCCACGACCTCTAGCGTGACAGGCTAGCGTTCTAACCAACTGAACTACCGGGCCAGGTAAGCATCGCGGGAACGGTACTCCGAACCGGCGACTTTGATATTATATCACAGCGTTTTTATCTTGTCAACACCTTTTTTTAAGTTTTTTCAAGAATTTTTGAAAAAATCCGCAATCTCCTTTTCGGTAAAGATATAGCGATTATCGCAGAATTGACAAAGCACCTCAAGCTCACGCGCCTTGCCCTCTGCCTCCTGCAGGGCAAGCATATCGTCAAGCTCCTTTTTGCCGATGCTGTGGAGTGCACCTGCAATACGCTCACGGGAGCAGGTGCAGCGGTAAGCGACATCAAGCTCGTCAAAGACGTCGTATTCGATGCCGTCAAGAGCAATATCGGCAATCTCCTTCAGGCTTTTACCGTTATGAAGAAGCCCTGAAATGTTAGCGAGAGAGGCGGCGTTTTTCTCAATTGCGCTGATAACGGCTTCATCGGCAAAGGGGAGAAGCTGCACCATCACACCGCCTGCGGCAAGACAGGTGCAGTCGGTATTCACCAGCACGCCAAGAGCAAGCAGGGTGGGAATCTGCTCGCTTTCTGCATAATAAGAGGTAATATCCTCGGCAATTTCACCGCTTACCAGAGGAATCATGCCGTGATACGGCTCCTTGCCGCCAATATCCTTGATGACGGTCAGCGTGCCACTGCCAACGGCAGCACTCACGTCAAGCTTGCCGTTCCCCTTCAGGGGCAGGTCGACGAGGGGGCTTTGCACGTAGCCGCGTACATTGCCCATATAATCAGCGGTGGCAATCATCCTGCCAAGAGGGCCGTTGCCCGATACCGTCAGTGTCAGGACGTCCTGCTTTTCACCAAGCAGAGAGCCCATCAGCGAGGCACCCGTTAAAAGTCTGCCCAGTGCGGCGGTAGCGGTGGGTGCGGTTTGATGGATACGAATCATTTCATTGACGATGGCGCGGGAATCAATGACCAGCACGCGTGCACTGCCGTCACGTGTCATACCGCGTAATATTTTTGCCTGTTCCATAGCCTGCTCCTTATTTTTTACAAATTGCCGAAATAAACCAACGCTCGGTCGTATCGGTGGGTGCGCCGTGTGCGGTATCGCCGAAAAATTCAATATCGGTGAAGCCGGCACGGGTGAGCGCCTCTGTCAGCATTTTTTTGTCATAGCAGCGCTCAACCTGCTCCTCGTCGGTACGTAGCCAGCCGCCCTCTGCTTGTTCAAATACAGACAGATAGAAGCGGCAAAGTCCACTTTCCTCACTGTATTCGTTTTGCCAGCCGCAATAGCAATTCTCGTTTTCTAAAATATAGGCGTTGTTGCCGTATACGTTTTTGAATTTATAGGGTGTGTTGACATCAAAGAGAAAGATGCCGTCGGGATCAAGGTAATTGTGAACCAGGGAGAAGCAACGGTCGAGGTCGCCGTCCTCGGTGAGGTAATTGATGCAGTCAAGGCTGCTGATGACGGCACCGACTGTGCCGTACAGTTCAAAATTCCGCATATCCTGCTGCAGCAATAAAATAGAGGGCAGATTTTCCTCGTATTTGCGGGACATGGCGTGGGAGAGCATTTCGGCGCTGCCGTCAATTCCAATCATATCGTAGCCGCGTCTCGCCAATTCTGCCGTCATTTTTCCCGTGCCGCAGCCCAGGTCAAGCACAAGCGTGGGCGAAAGCCCTGCTCTTTTGAAGGCAGCCTCATAAAAATCGGCAAAGCCGCGGTAATCAATATCATTGCCAAGCGCGTCGTAAACGGCGGCAAGTGCCTCATAGGATTTCATAGCCATCCTCCCCTTCGGTACTGTCCTTTATTTTAGCCGATTTTTGTTATAATGTAAAGTCCTTTGTCCAAAATAATGTAAAAATGCGGTCAATATCGCCTGCGCCCATCACCACCAGCAGGTCACCCGGTGCAAGCTCGCGTGAGAGAGTAGCGGTGATATCGGAAAGACCTCCCTCATAGCTGGCGTGCGCTCCTGTGGCGGCTGCAAGGTCTGTGGCGGTCACATCCAGATGCGCGTGCTCGCGTGCGGCGTAGATATCGGCAACGATAACGCGGTCAGCGGTCGCCAGTGCCGTGGCAATCTCGTTGAAAAAGACCTTTGTGCGCGTATAGGTGTGTGATTGAAAGACTACAAAAAGCCTGCCGCCGCCCAGCAGTGCGCGTGCGGCGGAGAGTGTTGCCTTGATTTCGGTTGGGTGATGAGCATAATCGTCATAGACCGCCGCACCACAAAAAATTCCCTTGTATTCCATTCTGCGCGCGATGCCGCGAAACTCGGCAAGGGCGGGGAGTAAGCGATCGGGGGCTACGCCGCAAAGCAGGGCCGCACCTGCTGCCGCCAGTGCGTTTTTGACATTATGAAGACCGGGTACCGAAAGCGTGATGCGCCCTACGGTGCCTGTTGGTGCAGTGAGGTCAAAGGCGTAGCCCGTTTTGCCCTCTACAAGTGCCGTAGCACGGTAATCGGCGTGCGGCATCAGTCCAAACGTGACGGGTGAAAGGCCTACCCCCGTCACCGCGGCAATCAGCGCGGAGTCCTCTGCGGGTAAAAGCACTTGCTTGGCACCTCTTGTAAAGGCAGTAAAGGCCGCGCGCAGCGCAGCCTCGTCATCAAAAAAATCCACGTGATCAAGCTCTGCATTCAGAATAACCGCAAGCGTGGGGTTAAGGCAGAGAAAGGAATTGCCGTATTCGCACGCTTCAAAGACGAATTCCTCGCCGCCGCCTGTATAGAAGGGTGCCTCAAAGGCGCGCATGGTTGCACCGCATATAACGTTTGGTAAGCGCCCCAGACGCCAGAGTGTTTCTCCCAGCATGGCGGTTACGGTGCTTTTGCCGTGTGTGCCTGCGATGCCGATGCGTGTGTTGCAGGTGGCGGTGAGAAAGCCTAAAAAGTCCGCACGGGAGAGGCAGGGGAGCGCCAGGCCTTTTGCAGTGCGGTATTCAGGGTTATCAGCGGAGATTGCCAGGGTGTAGACCACGGCATCTGCCCCCATCATATGGGCAGCATTGTGTCCGATATAAACGGGCACGCCTGCCTGTCTGAGCCTTGCGGTATGCTCGTTTTCGGTGCGGTCAGAGCCTGCAACCGTAAAGCCTCTTGCGCGTGCAAGCAGGGCAAGCGCAGACATATGAACACCGCCGATGCCGATAAACCATAGGTGCTTGGAATTGGCAAGAAGTGCGGAAATCTCCGCAGGGGTGTGCCTTGTGTTTTGAAGGGACATAACAAAAAACCACCTTTCTTGTCAGAAAATACTGCAAGCGCAGATATTTTTGCTGACTTTTTCACAGAAACCACACAGTTTGCTTGAATAACTTCCACAAATACAATTTATACTAAATCCATGCAAGAAATACCAATTTGCAGTAAACTTCAAGGAGGCAATAAAATGCAGATCACCGATATTAAAATTCGCAAATTGTTTGATGAAGGCCCGATGAAGGCCGTCGTGTCCGTTACCTTTGACAGTCAGCTTGCTGTGCATGATATTAAGGTTATCCATGCAAGAGACCGTCATTTTATTGTGATGCCCAGCCGTAAAAACCCCGATGATACCTACCGTGATATCGTGCATCCCATCAATGCAACCTTCCGCGCCATGCTGGAGGATGCTGTGATTGCCGCATATGAGGAGGCCCTTGCTGCCGCGGCTGAGGCCCCGTTGGAGGAGGAAATTGCCGCAGGAGAGCCTGCTGCGGTGCTGTCATAAAAGCAAAAGGAACGCCTACGGGCGTTCCTTTTTCTTCTCTTACGGTAGCAATCGCGTGGGGCAACCCGTTGCTGCTTTGCCGCGGGCCCGCTTTCCTTTGAGCGTAGAGCGTATGCCTTTTTGTGGCGGAAAAAGTGAAAATAATATTGACAAGGCAGGGCTTTTGTGCTAAAATTTATCTGTAAATCATTAAAGGAGTGTGTTCTCATGAAAAGAATTACCACTATCGAAACAAAAGACATTGCCGCTACCGTAACCACGGGTGGCTGCGGTGAGTGCCAGACCTCCTGCCAGTCCGCTTGCAAGACCTCCTGCGGTGTTGCAAATCAGCAGTGCGAGAGCAAGTAATCTCACCCCGACATAAAACGCTGTCTTTCGGGGCAGCGTTTTGTCTTTCAGAAAGGTTTGACTATGGTACATCAATATAAATTAAACGGATATAATATTGTCCTTGATACCGCAAGCGGCTCGGTGCATGCGGTGGATGAGGTGGCGTATGACGTGATTGCTATGTGTGAGAGCCACACGGACGAGGAAATTGTTGCTGCGATGCTTGAAAAATATGCTGACCGTGCCGACGTGACACGGGAGGAAATTCTGCTTTGCCTTGCGGATATTGCAGAGCTGAAGCGCCTGGGCAAGCTTTTTTCGGCAGATCCCTATGAGGGGCTTGCGCGCAGCTATAAAAACAACAGCAGTGTTGTCAAGGCGCTCTGCCTGCACGTGGCGCACACTTGTAATCTTTGCTGTGAGTACTGCTTTGCCGGGCAGGGGAAATATCAGGGTGCAGATGCACTGATGAGCTTTGAGGTCGGTAAGCAGGCCTTTGATTTTCTGATTGCCAATTCGGGCACGCGCCGCAACCTTGAGGTTGACTTTTTTGGCGGGGAGCCTACACTCAACCTTGACGTGGTCAAGCAGCTGGTGGCTTATGCCCGTGAGGTGGAGCAGGAAAAGGGCAAAAATTTCCGCTTTACCTTTACCACCAACGGTGTGGCACTGGATGAGGAAACGATGGATTTTCTCAACCGTGAGATGAGCAACGTGGTTCTTTCGCTTGACGGCCGCCCTGAGGTAAATGACCACTTCCGCAGGAATGCGGCGGGCAGGGGCAGCTACGATATTATCGTGCCCAAGTTCAAAAGATTAGTTGCCTCGCGCGGCGGCAAGGGATATTACGTGCGCGGCACCTTTACCCACCATAACACGGATTTTACAAACGATCTGTTTCATATGGCTGACCTGGGCTTTACTGAGCTTAGCATGGAGCCTGTTGTCTGTCCACCCGACGATCCTTACGCGCTGACCGAGGCTGATTTGCCTGTGCTTTATGAGCAGTATGAGCTGCTTGCCACGGAAATGCTGAAGCGAGAGCGTGAAGGGCGCCCCATTACCTTTTATCACTATATGCTTGACCTCAAGCACGGCCCTTGCATTTACAAGCGCATCACGGGCTGCGGCTCAGGCACCGAGTATATGGCAGTTACCCCTGCAGGGGAGCTTTATCCCTGCCACCAGTTTGTGGGTGATGAGCGCTACCGCCTTGGTGATGTCTGGCAGGGTGTGACCAATACCGCCGTGCAGGACGAGTTCCGCTCCTGCAACGCCTATGCCCGTGAGGGCTGCCGCGACTGCTGGGCAAGAATGTACTGCTCCGGTGGCTGCGCTGCCAATTCCTATCATGCAACCGGCAGCATCGGTGGCATTTATGAGTATGGCTGTAAGCTTTTCAAAAAGCGTATTGAGTGTGCTGTGATGATGCAGGTTGCACGTGCAATGGAACAGAAATGAGAAC
>JAZOSC010000170.1:0-7605 GCA_045656925.1 Eubacteriales bacterium
AAGAATCGTTGGTAGGCAATATCAGAAGCTCTGCGCCGTCACGCACGCTTTGAAGCGTCAACACCTCATAGTTCGAATCAAAGCAGATCAGCGCACCGATCTTATCTCCCTCATAGGTGAAAAGCGCACTGCCCTCACCAAAGGCAAGGTCCTCATCTACCATACACATCTCGGTAATCAAGGGAAGCGCCGCCTCAAAGAAGCCGCGCCACGGCACGTATTCTCCAAACGGCACCAGATGACGCTTGGCATAAACTGTCGTATCAAGCGTCCCATCGGGGTGTACCATAAATACAGCATTATACTGTGCGCCCGCGGCATCGGTATAAAAGGCGCCGCATAAAATCGTCACATGATTGGTGGCTGCCAGACTGCTCACATAGAGCCCAAGCTCATTGGTATCGCGCAAATCACCCGGCACAAAGGTTTCGGGAAAGACGATCAGTGAGGCTCCCGCCTCTGCCGCACGGGCAGTGTATTCACGGTAAATCTGCTTGGTATCCTGCCAGCTTTGATAGCTCCACTCACGGTTGGAGCCGACGTTACCCTGAATGGCCGCCACGGTAACAGATTTCCCCTCATTCGGCCTTGCAGTCACATATCCGATTACACCGCAGCCAAGATGCACTGTAAAAACAGCAACGGCAACAATGGCTGCAGCACGCCGACGCCGAAGCTCCCCTCTGTGCAAGACGGCATAGGCAAGAAAACCATTCACCAGGACAAGGGCAAGCGTGATAAAATAGGAGCCAAAAAGCGCAGCGGAGCCGACAATGGCACCGTATTCAACCTGCCCGATGGCAAGCCTTGCCCACGGCACACCTGCCCACGTCAAGGTCTGACTCCACTCGGCAACCACATATTGTGCGGCAAAGAGAAGCGGCAGCAAGATCCCCCTGCCCTGCCACGGCGCAAGACGGGAAAGCCAGGCAAAAAGCGGAAAGATCAATGCAGAAAAAATGGTTTGCAGAAGCGAAAGGCCAAACCAACAAAGCATCACCAGCAGTACCGCTTCGATACGGTTGACGCCCATAAACTCCATCGGATACAAATTGCAAAACCAATGAAATACCGTGATATAAAAGGGGTAAAAATATAAAAAGCCCCATAAATACCAACGGCGCAGGCTGCCCTCCCTGCGCTCTGCCCGATCCAGCACAAACAGCAGCGCGGGTACCATAGCAAGCCACCCCAAAAATCCGATGATTTTAGGGAACAGCAGACAAAAGCCCGTCAGAATGCCGCCTGTGGGCAGTAACAGCCAGCTATATTTCTTGTTCACAGGCGACACCTCCTTCAAATCAGGTAAAGTCCTTTAAAAACCAAATATCGGCACGGGGAATCTCAAAGCTTTTGCCCTCTAAATAGGATAACGCGTTATCACCGTCTACCGTATCAAAGGAAAGGCGGTAAGCGTAGAGGGCCTGAAACTTATAGCCCCGTTTTTTCTCATCACGGTTCTGGCCGTATTTGCCGTCGCCAAGCAGCGGATGCCCGATATGAGCGAGATGTGCGCGAATCTGATGCGTGCGCCCCGTAACAAGCTCGACCTCAAGTAAGCTATTGCCGTCGCGCGTCGCAAGCACGCGGTATTTGGTGATGATGCTTTTACCGCCCCTTATCGGCTTATCCGATACCGTTACGGTATTTTTGGCACTATCCTTCAAGAGATAGCCCGTGAGTGTTGCGGCAGACCTTTTAAAAACACCGTGTGCCGCGCAAAGATAAAGCTTGGTAACCTCGTTTTGCTTGATCTTCTCATTCATCAGACGCAGCGCCTCTGCATTCTTTGCAGCAATCACAATACCGCCCGTATTGCGGTCTATACGGTTACAAAGGGCAGGTGCAAAGGAAAGCTCGGCATCGGGATTATATTCTCCCTTCTGATACAGGTACGCCTTGAGGTGAAGCGCCAGCGTATTTTCACCACCCGTTGCATCCTCATGGACAAGCACACCGGGGCGCTTGTTCAGAAGAATGATATTTTCATCCTCGTATACGATGGAAAGCTTGGGCGTGATGGCGGAAAGCGCCCCGTCATCATGCGCGGGCAGGTCGAAAAATTCATCCTTGATAAAAAGCTGTACCTCGTCACCCGTGGCGAGAATTTGATTTTCCTTGGCACGGGCACGGTTTACCTTGATTTTTTTCGTACGGATTGCCTTATACATCATCGAAAGCGGCAGTCCCTTTACCGCCTTGGTGAGAAACTTATCCAGACGCTGTCCCGCATCGTTTTTTTCAATCCTCAGAATACGCAAGGCTGCCACCTCCCCGAAATGATTAAAAATATTATATATTATCTATGCACTTTTTGCAAGAGGTTTAAAAAAACTTGTTGACCGAGGGGCTAAAACATGCTACAATAATGACAGTTCAAGGAAAGGGGGCGCCATATGGCAAAAACCGTTCGCATATTTACACTTGGCTGCAAGGTAAACCAATATGAAAGCGAAGCTGTCGCCGAGGCATTTGAACGCGCAGGCTTCCCCCTCTCTGCACCCGATGCGCCCGCTGATATTTACGTCATCAACTCCTGCACCGTAACAAAGGAATCTGACCGCAAGGCAAGACAGCTGATCAGGCGTGCCGCGAAGGAAAATCCCGATGCGCTCATTCTGGTAACGGGCTGCTACGCCCAATCAAAGCCAAATGAAATTGCAAAAATTCCCCACGTGCATTACATCTGCGGCAGCGACAACAAGCTTTCACTGATTAACGCGGCAAGGTTGCTGCTTGCGGCAGAAAAGCTTCCCGAAAAGCCCATTATAGCCGTAAACGATATTGAAAACGCCGTGTTTGAGCCAATGTGCATCACGCGCTTTTCGCGCACACGCGCTTATGTGAAGATCGAGGACGGATGCGAGAACCGCTGCACCTATTGTGCCATACCCGCCGCACGCGGCAGGGTGCGCTCCAAATCGCTTGAGGCGATCGTAGACGAGGTGAAAGCCCTGGTTGAGGGCGGTTGCCTTGAGGTGGTACTGACAGGTATTGAAACAGCATCGTGGGGACGGGATTTGGGCAAACAGCGCTTGCCTGACCTGTTGGAGGCGGTGGATAAAATCGCAGGCTCCGCGCGTATCCGATTAGGCTCTCTTGACCCGTCGCTTTTCCGCCCCGAAACAGTAAAACGGTTGGCAAGCCTCAATCACCTCGCGCCCCATTTTCACCTATCGGTACAAAGCGGCTCCTCAGCGGTGCTTGCCGCCATGAAGCGCAAATACAACCGTGAGCAGGCACTTGCCGGCATCCGACTTCTGCGCGAGGCCATGCCCGAGGTAGAGTTGACCGCTGATTTTATCGTCGGCTTCCCCGGGGAAAGCGAGGCAGATTTTACGGATACGCTTGCACTTGCAAAAGAGGCAGAGTTTTTACAGATGCACGTTTTCGCCTATTCGCCGCGTGAGGGCACGCCTGCCGCCGCCATGACGGGACAAATTGACGAAGCAACCAAAAAAGCACGCTCCGCCGCGCTGATCGCATGCGGCGAGGAATTAAGGCTTGCCCGTATGAGGCGGGCATTGCAAAGCCCTGCCAGACACGTGCTGTTTGAAACCTATGAAGACGGACTGGCGATTGGACATACCGAGGAATTTTTTACCGTGGCCATGCCAAACGAAGCACCCCTGCACGGCAAGCTGTTGCCCGTGCGTCTGATTGAAATCAAAAACGGCATGCTGTATGCGGAAAGGAGAGATGGCTGATGGAAAGCACCCGTTTTACTGCCGAATTTTGCGGCAAGACCGTACTTGGCTTCTGCCATTTTCCCGAAAGCTCCCTGATGCCGCTTGCCGCAGATCTTTCCCTTACACTCAGCAAAGCAGGGCTTTTACACTGCCAGCAATATTTTGCAACCGAGGCACTGCGTGATCCCACTGTGGGTGAGCTGAAATTTATTGCAGCGCTTGCCGTACGCATGGGAGAGCTGCCCGTCGCCGTCACGCTTGATGCGCTTCGCTTTGAGGACCAAGCAGACGCACGCATATTTGCTGACATCATGCGTCAGCGTGCAGCACTTGAAAAAACCGCTGCTCCCACCCCTGCCGATCTGCTGCACACCGTAACCGCGTATCTCGCACGCAGTGGCCGTAAAACAAAGAAAAAAGCAGGCCGCGCGTTGCAGGTTGGCGAAAGCGCCTATATTGCTGCACGGGCAGATGCATCCGCACTGACACTTCAGGTGGGTGACGCTTGTGCAGCACATTTGCCACCCGTTACGCAATATACACGCAGGGCAGGCGACCTGCTGCTTGCACTTCGCGGCACGGCAGACGAGCCGCTTGCCGACACAGTCAAACAGTTTTTTGCTCAATACGGTGCATATTCCCCTGCCCCCCTCACGCTGATTGGCGCAGAGGGCTTAGGCGTTCATCTGGCAAATCTACCGATGGGTGCAGAGCTTGATCTTGCCCCCCTTCCCGACATGAATGCCCCGTACAGTGCGCCTGCGCTCCTTGATGCCTGCAAGGATACGCTGCTTCTGACCTGCCCGCAACACACTGCTGCCGAAATGCTCAGAGAGGGTGCGCCGCTTGCACTGATCGGCCGACTGACCGCGGGAACGCAGATTTCCGTGCGCTGCGGCCTGATGCCGTTAATTACGCTTTCGCGTCAATTTCTTGCCAGCTTCCGCACGACAAGACCTGCCACAGTCACAGTTCCCGCACGTACGCCGACGGCCTTTCAGCGTGAAATTTTACGCGCCGAGGACGGCAATACCGTGCTTTGCGCTGCCGTGCTCGACCATGCGCCCGCGGAGGCTCTTTGTCATCTGCTGACAAGCGTATACGGTGCAGGCGGTGATATGGCGCATGCAGAGCTTGGCACCGTGCTTTCCCTGCCGCTTGCCGCAGACGAAAGGGCGCTTTCCGCTGCCATTTCCCTTTCCCTTCCCCTGCACCGCTTTGCATCAGAGCTTGCCCTCTCCACCCGCAGCCTGCGTGTCATCACCGCACCGACAGGCGAACCAACAGACCTTACCGTATTTCTCACGGCCCCCAAAGGTGCTGCACCAAGGGACGGAGAAGCACTGAAATCAGCACTTTATCAGGGCGACTTTGCAACTGCGCGCCGGCTTCTCTACCCACGCACTGCGGCAAAATGACGCATAAATCACCCTTTTTCAGATTTTTATAAAAAAATTCAAAAAAGTCTTGCATTTTATTTTCTGATATGCTATAATAATTTGCGTTGCTAAAAAAAGCTTATCTATAAACGATACACCCACGGGTGTGACAGGAGGTGTCAATATGGCAAAGTGCAGTGTATGCGGCAAAGGCGTAGTGTTCGGTCAGAACGTTTCTCACTCCCACCGCAAGACCAACCGTTCTTGGAAGCCCAATATCCGCAAGGTTAAGGCTATCGTTGACGGTACCCCCACGACCGTGGCGGTTTGCTCTCGTTGCCTGCGCTCGGGCAAAGTTACCCGCGCGTAAGCATACGAAGATAAAAGGCGCGTCCCACAAGGGACGCGCCTTTTTCTTTATTTCTTTTCCATAATAGCGGTAATCGCAGAAATACAGTTGGCTCTGAAGCCCGCGTTCTCCAGCGCGGCTACGCCGCGAATGGTCGAGCCACCGGGAGAGCAGACGGCATCCTTTAATTCCCCGGGATGCTTGCCAGTAACCAGCTGAAGCTTGGCCGCCCCCAGCACCATTTGCGCGGTCATCTGCAGCGCCTGCTCACGCGTAAGCCCATAGCAGACACCCGCATCGGCAAAGGCCTCGATCATCATATCCACAAAGGCAGGGCCGCAGCCCGCAATTGCACCGCCAATGCCCATTTGTGCGGAAGAAAGAGTAATCACTGTGCCAAGCCTGTCAAACAGCGCCCTTGCGGCAGCAAGCTCCTCTGCGGTCAACGAGGTGGCCGCTTCAAAGAGGAAAACACCCTCGGATACGGCGGCAGGCGTGTTGGGCATCACAAACTGTACGCGCGCGCTTCCCGGTAAAATCGCCTCGTACCGCGCAAGGTCAAAGCCAAGCGCCACAGACAGAATTGCCTTATTTTCCAGCGCGGCGCCAAGTGCCTTTACAACCGCTTCCACCTGCGCGGGCTTGCAGGCCATCACAAGGAAATCCGCCCCCTCTACCGCTTCAAGCGCGGTCTTTGCAGGAGAAAAGCCGATTTCTGCCGCGTTTGCCGCCAGCTTTTGCTGATTGGGCGCGTAAGCAGTGATATCCTCTGCCGCAACCGCACCCGTGGCAATAAATCCGCTTGCAAGCGCCTTTGCCATATTACCCATACCGATAAATCCGAGCTTCATCTTCTCACCTCGTTTTTGTAATACCCTTATTATAGAAAAAAACAGGGGGAATGTCAAGCCCCCACAAATCGACACGTTGCGTGTTTTGCATATGTTAGAGCAAAAAGCCAACGACTTTCAATAACAGAAAAGCTCCGCTATGCGGAGCTTTTCTGTTATTCAGCCACAGGGAGCCTGTCGGCAATATACTGCTCGATACCGTCCTCCTCCATACCAAGCACGTGCGCGCACTCACTGTATAAAAGATGCTTGGCAAGGCGGCCGTATTCAAGATCGGTAACAGGAAAATGCTTGTGGGCGGCAGTCAGATCCTCACGGCGACGATGCACCGTTTTGATAATCTGCACATAGCCCTTGGGGGAAAGGGTACCGATGGTAGCGCGGTATATATCGCGACGTTGCTTTTCAACAGGAACCGTCAGCAGCTCGATCTGCGGCATATTGGAAATCAGTGCATCAATTTCCTCTGCCGTCATCAGGCGGCGCATCGGCACGCGCTCATTGTTTACAGGCGTGTAAATCGTAGAGCTCATGGGGTTGTTGACAGGCACAAGCAGGTAATAATCGCGGGGGTCAGTTTTATCATAGGGAGATTTGCAAATCTCCTCTACGCGGCAGATGCCATTTGTGCCGTAAACAATGTATTCTCCAACCTCAAACATCCGTCTGACCTCCCTCTTACAAGCTGTGCAGCTGCACTTTCTACTAATTATTTTACCATATTTTGCAATTTTATGCAAGAGTCATTTTTGACAAAAAAGATGTGACCTGTTTTGTCAACTACTTTAAGAGAAGGAGCTCGGTTTGCTTCGCAAACATGCGTGCTCGCCATAGGCGAGGACATTTCCCATCACAAGAGAAGGCAAGGTGTATGCGAATTTTAATCGGCCGCAGATACGGACCGTCCGGGAGGCCGGTCCCTACGAGTTGGTGCAAATTTTAAAATTGGTGCGCCATTTTTAATCGGTCGCGGATACGGACCGTCCGGGAGGCCGGTCCCTACAAAACACACATAAAATAGAAAACCTGAAAGGTTTTCTACCCTAAAATCAAATGAAAGAAAACCGCTTTACTTGTCCTTACAAACAAAACAAAGCGGTTTTGATATCTCATTACTAATTGGTGTGTTTTGGTCTGTGCCAAATACACCTGCCCTCACCTGCCCTTATTCCTCGTAGCCGTTGGGGTTCTGCGACTGCCATCTGAAGGAATCACGCACCATATCCTCAAGACCATGGGTGGCAACAAAGCCCAGCACCTCACGGGATTTGGCAGGATCTGCATAGCAGATGGCAATATCGCCGGGGCGACGGGGTGCAATACGGTAAGGCACAGAC
>JAZOSC010000171.1:0-3661 GCA_045656925.1 Eubacteriales bacterium
GCCTATTTCCAGAATGGGCTGCGCCGCACGGCGTTTATATAAAACAGGCAGCAGCAGCCTGCCCGCCACGACCGTCAGAAGCAGCGACAGCAGCGCCGCCGACAGGATATGAAGTCGCAGGTCCATCATTTTAACGCCTCCTCAAGCATTTTTACAACGCGGTCAAGTGCCGTTTTGCGGCTCGCCTTAAAAAGCACGGTAGCATTTCGCGGCAGGGTTTTGGCCAGGCAGTCTGCAAGCGCCGCGCCCTCGCACCTGCCAAAGATGTGTATGCGCTCATCAGAAAGCCCTGCATGCCGTGCGCCGCGCGCATAATCGGGAGCAAATTCACCGAAGAGATAAAGCCCCGCAAGGTCGCTGCCTGCGGCGAGCATGCCAACGGTTTCATGATACAGCCTGCTTTTTTCCCCAAGCTCGCCCATATCGCCAAGCACCGCCGCCATGGGGCGTCCCTCCGCCATATAGGAAATCCCCTCAAGCGCCAGTAACATTGCCTCGGGCGAGGCGTTGTAGGTATCGTCAATCAGCAATCGCTCGCCGCAGAGAACGCGGCGCATACGGGGTGTGAGTGCCGCCGCACGCGCCACCCCTGCCCTGATTTCCGCCTCGCTCATCGCGGCAAGCGCACCCACCGCGACGGCAAAAAGCAGGCAGGAGAGTCCGATGCGCCCTGCGACAGGCCAGGAGAGGTCAGGAACAGAAAGCCCGCCCACCCTGACCGTGGCAAGCGTGCCGAAGCTGCCGTAGCGCACGGCCGCGGCAACCACGTCGGCACCGCGCCCCACACCCACACGCCAAGCGTGGGGGGCAAGCCCCTTGCCAATCGGTAGCGTTTCGGGCAGGAGAAGCCAGCCATCGGGGGCAAGCCCCTCCGCCAGGGAAAGCTTTTCGGCGAGCAGCGCCGCGGCATCGGGAAAATTGCCGACATGCGCGCTCCCCACGTTGGTCAGCACCGCAATATCGGGAGAGAGTGCCTTTGACAGCGCCGCCATCTCACCCACCGCGTTGATGCCAAGCTCGACCACCGCGTAGTCGCAATCCTCCATGGAAAGCAGCGTGAGGGGCATACCGACTCCGCTATTATAATTCCCCGCGCTTTTCCGCACGGCATATTTTTCAGAAAGCATCGCAGCAATCAGCTCCTTCACGGTGGTTTTGCCCGTGCTGCCCGCAACCGCAATCACACGCGCACCCAGTCGCGCACGCCAAAAGGCTGTCGCGCGCAGAAGTGCCGCACCAATATCTGGCACAGTAAGCAGCCAATAGGAGCCGCAAGGGGGCGTGATGGGCGTATCCGCCAGAATAGCGCCTGCACCGTTTGCCAGCGCCTCGCTTACAAACTGCGTGCCGCAGACCTGCTTGCCGCGCATCGCAAGGAACAAATCCCCCTGCCTGCATTCGCCCCCGTGGGTTGCCATGCCGCAGATGCGCGCACGCGGTGTGCCGATGGGTGTAATTTCCGCACCAAGTGCCTTTGCAAGCACGGACACCTCGCAAAGCGGGGCCGCCAGCCGCACCCTCACAAGCCCATTCCTGCAAGCTTTTCACGCATACAGGCCTCCGCAATCGCACGCTCGTCAAATGGCAGGCGCGCCTCTCCCCGTATCTCATAGCGCTCATGCCCCTTTCCTGCAAGCAGCACAATATCGCCTCTTGCCGCCGCACCGATGGCATAGACGATTGCTGCCCTTCTGTCGGTTATTATTTTATACGGTTTTTCCTTATTCATACCCCGTACGATTTCCGCAATAATTTCCTCGGGCGGCTCTCCCCTGGGATTATCCGAGGTCACGACCGTGAAATCGGCAAGACGAGTGGCAATCCGCCCCATTTTGCGCCGCTTGCTGCGATCACGGTCACCGCCGCAGCCAAACACAAGGATCACACGCTGCGTGGCCCTGCGAAAGCGCCTGACCGACAAAAGCAGCTTTTCTAATGCATCGGGCGTATGTGCGTAATCAATAAATATGCTGATGTCAAGCGGATTCTCAGCCACGCGCTCCATGCGTCCCGGCACACCCTGAAAGCCTGCCAGCGCACGGGCAATCACCTCACGCCTTACCCCCAGCGAGAGTGCTGTCATCGCCGCCAGCGCGGCATTTTCCACGCTGAAATCCCCGGGAACGGGCAGAGTGAGAGCAAGCGTGCCATCAGGTGCTTTGAGGGTAAAGCTGACACCGCGGTCACCCCCTGCACGCACGTCACATATGTTCTGCCGTCCCACCGCAAGAAAGGGAATCTCAAGGCTATCCGCAAGCCTCTGTCCGTACGGGCAAAAAAGCGAGATAACCCCCTGCTCGCACTGCAAAAACAGCGTACGCTTGGCCATGTAGTAGCTTGTCATATCCCCGTGCAGGTCAAGGTGGTCGGGTGTCAGGTTGGTAAAAAGCGCACGGGCAAAGCGAAGCGGCGCAACCCTGCCGAAAAAAAGGGCGTGCGAGGTAACCTCCATCACCACGTGCGTGACACCCCCGTCACGCAGAACCGCGAGATGCCTGTAAAGCACAGCGGGATCGGGCGTGGTCATATTGGCAAGCGGCTCCTCTGCCGAAAGCAGCAGCGGCACGCCCTGCCCGTCTGTGCTGACCGTGCCGATTACGGCTGCGGTATGCCCCGCCTCGCGCAGAATTTCCGCCAGCATAAAGGCGGTTGAGGTCTTACCGTTGGTTCCTGTAATCCCAATCAGAGTAAGCTCCCTCGCAGGGTGTCCGTGCCATGCATCCAGCAGACAGGCAAGCGCCACCCTTGCATCTGCCACTACCAAAGAGGGGACGCCCGTCACGGGGCGCTCTGCCACGACGAAGGCCGCCCCCCTTGCCACCGCCTCACAAGCGAAGGCGGCACCATCGCTTTTGAGCCCACGCAGCGCAACGAAAAGGCACCCCTTTGTAACGCGCCCCGAATGGCTGCAGATTCCCGTAATTTCCATATCGTCTGCGGTCGTTTTTTCTAAAATACCCGCTTCGTCAAGCAGCTTGTGCAATCGCATAGCACCCCTCCTATTCCGCGCTTTCATCATACGGGAAAATCAGCGTTACCACATCCGCCACGGGTAGCTCCGTTCCCGCAGCAGGCGACTGCCCCGTAATGGTTTTATCTGTCAGGAAAAAATCCTTTGCGCCCGCCAGCCTGATATTAAAGCCCATATCAATCAGCAGCTTGCTCGCCGCACTTGCCGTCATGCCCACCACGCTCGGCACAGTCAGCATCGATGGGGCGGCATCACCCAGCGTCAGACGCACGGTCGCGCCCTCCCGTTGCAATCTGCTTCCTGCCGAGGGGGATTGGGCGGTTACAACCGTTCCCTCACCCACAAGCTCCACAGAAAAGCCCGCATACTGCAGGGTGGCCTCTGCCTTTGCCACGCTCCAGCCGCTGCAATCAGGCACGGTCAGGGTGGCAAGCGCCTGCTCGGCCTCGGTATAGACAGGCTCTACACCCATATAAGGCAATGCCGCTTCAAAGACGTTCGCCACGTAGGGCGCGGCAACTACACTGCCGTAGCGGCTGCCGTCGGTCGGCTCATCAACCACGATGATCACGGCAATTTCAGGATCATCGGCAGGTGCAAAGCCCACGCAGGAGCCGATACGGGCGGTTCTGTCATCACCGATCTTCTCCGAGGTGCCCGTCTTTGCTGCCACGCGATAGCCCGCGACAT